>JAHRWO010000125.1 GCA_019105125.1 Flavobacterium sp. | reverse complement strand
AGATTTTGATAATGTTGGACTTTTAGTTGGAAATCCGAATCAGGAAATTTCTGGTGTTTTAGTATGTCATGATGCGCTAGAATCTGTGATTGATGAGGCGATTTCTAAAAAATGTAATTTGGTCGTTTGCTTCCATCCTATTTTGTTTTCGGGAATTAAGAAAATTACGGGTAAAAATTATGTGGAACGTGCTATTTTGAAAGCCATTAAAAATGACATTGCGATTTATGCGGTTCATACTGCATTGGACAATCATCAAAAAGGCGTGAATAAAATTTTCTGTGATGCTTTAGGTTTGAAACATTCAAAAGTTTTAATTCCGAAAGAAAATTATATCCAAAAATTAGTTACTTACACGATTCCAGAAAATTTTGAAAAATTGCGAAATGCTTTATTTGATGCTGGTGCTGGAACCATTGGTAATTATGAAGATTGTAGTTTTAATTCGAAAGGAATTGGAACCTATTTAGGAAATGAAAATTCGAATCCGCAAATTGGAGAACGCTTTGAATTTGTAGAAAACGAAGAAATTAAAATTGAAATGACGTTTGAAAAGCATTTACAAGGTAAAATTTTAAAGGCTTTATTCAAAAATCATGCATACGAAGAAGTCGCTTACGAAATTTATCAATTGGAAAACAAACATCAAAATATTGGTTTAGGACGCGTTGGTGAGTTCGAAAATTCGTTTTCTGAAATCGAGTTTTTGCAATTAGTAAAGGAGAAATTACAATGTGATGGCATCAGACATTCTGCTTTTACAGGAAAATCAATAAAAAAAGTAGCAGTTTTAGGCGGAAGTGGCAGTTTTGCCATTAAAAATGCAATTTCCTCAGGTGCAGATGCTTATCTTACGGCCGACATAAAATATCACCAATTCTATGAAGCTGAAAATCAACTACTTTTGGCCGATATTGGACATTTTGAAAGCGAAAGATTTACAAAAAATTATATTGTTGATTTTCTTAAAAAAAAAATCACTAATTTTGCAATCATTTTATCAGAAGAAAATACAAATCCAGTTAAGTACTTTTAAATATGGCAACAATCAAAGAGCTAAGTGTAGAAGATAAGTTAAGAGCCCTTTATGCTTTACAACTAGTTGATTCTAAAATAGACGAAATAAGAAATGTAAGAGGAGAATTGCCTCTTGAAGTAGAAGATTTAGAAGATGAAGTTGCAGGACTTTCTACTCGTTTAGAAAAACTAAAAAGCGATTTAGAAACTATTGATGAGCAAATCAAAGTAAAGAAAAACGCTATCGACGAACACAAAGCTGCGATTAAAAAATATTTAGAGCAACAAAAAAACGTTCGTAATAATAGAGAATTCAACTCTTTAACAAAAGAAGTGGAGTTTCAGGAATTAGAAATTCAATTGGCTGAAAAACACATTAAAGAAATGAAAGCTTCTATTGAGCACAAAAAAGAAGTAGTAGCTCAAACTAAAGAAAAATTAGAAGGAAAACAAACCCACTTAAAACATAAAAAAGCGGAATTAAGCGATATTATGGCTGAAACTGAAAAAGAAGAAAACTTCTTATTAGGTAAATCAGAAGAATTAAGAGGTCAAATCGAAGAGCGTTTATTAGCTGCTTATGACAGAATTAGAAATAGCGTAAGAAACGGTTTAGCGGTTGTTTCTATTGAGCGTGGCGCTTCTGCTGGTTCATTCTTTACAATTCCACCACAAACGCAAATGGAAATTGCAGCTCGCAAAAAAATCATTACAGATGAGCACAGTGGAAGAATCTTAGTAGACGGTGTTTTAGCTGACGAAGAAAAAGAAAAAATGGAGAAATTATTTGCTAGCATCTAATTGAATCCTTTTCCAAATAAATGAAAGTCCTTTTTTTAAAAGGGCTTTTTTTTTGTTTTAAACCGCAAAGACGCAAAGTTTTTTTTTTCGCAAAGCTCGCAAAGATTATCTTCTGTAGAAAACTTGCTAATCACTTTTCACTATTCACTATTTACTAAAAAAAACTATCTTTGCATCATGGAAGAAAATACAACACGAATTAATAAATTTTTATCAGAAACAGGCTTTTGTTCTCGTAGAGAGGCCGATCGTTTGATTGAGCAAGGACGAGTTACTATTAACGGAAAGATTCCGGAAATGGGCACTAAAGTAAGTCCTGGTGATGAAGTTCGTGTGAATAGTGAATTGGTACAACAGAAAAACGAGAAACCTATTTATTTAGCGTTTTACAAACCTGCCGGAATTGAGTGTACGACTAATTTAAGCGTGCGTGACAATATTGTTGATTTCATCAATTATCCAGAGCGTATTTTTCCTATTGGTCGTTTAGACAAAGCCAGTGAAGGATTGATTTTTATGACGAATGATGGCGATATTGTAAACAAAATTCTTAGAGCGAGAAACAATCACGAAAAAGAATATATCGTAACGGTAAACAAACCAATTACGGATAGATTTATCGATAGAATGGCAAACGGAATTCCGATTTTGGAAACGATTACCAAGAAATGTAAAGTAGAACAAATTAGTAAATACGTTTTCCGAATTATTTTAACGCAAGGTTTAAATAGACAAATTCGTAGAATGTGTGAATATTTGGATTACGAAGTAACGGCTTTAAAACGTACTCGAATTATTAATATTTCCTTAGATGTTCCCGTAGGCAAATACCGTGAATTAACTGATAAAGAAATTAACGAATTAAACCAATTGATTGCACCTTCAAGCAAAACAGAAGAAGCAAGTTTACCAAGCAATAAAGGTAAGTTTAGTGGGAAAAGGAATTATGGGGAGAGGAATCGTTAAATAGCAACTTCCATAACATAATCATCCATAACATAACCATTTCCAATATCAATAACTTCATCTTTTACTTTTCTAAAACCTAGTTTGGTATAAAAATGTATGGCGTTGTTGTATTTATTTACGTTTAAGAAAATGACCTTTTGGTTATTTTCTATTGCTTTTTCTTTTACCAATTCAAAGAATTGCTTTCCTAAACCTGTGCCTTGTGTTTGAGGTAATACGTAAATTTTGTGGATTTTTGTTTTATTGGGTTCAGAGTTGATTTCATAGGAAACAAAACCTACGTAATTATCTTTATCATCTTGTGCTAAATAAAAAACGTGTCCTTTTTGTATTAATTCTCGCAAAGCGGTTTCGTTATAAAACTTAT
>JAHRWO010000118.1 GCA_019105125.1 Flavobacterium sp. | reverse complement strand
AGATTTTGCAACAGAAATCAAATCAAGGATAGGTAAGGAAATTGATACTTCCACTTTAAACAGAGAACTAAGCAATTATGAATCCAAGCTACGGGAGGTTGAGCTTAATAAAACCCGTCTTGAAAATGAAATAGACAGTCTGCCGGAAGATACTCGTTTTAGAGAACGCAAGCTCCACGATATGACCCTTCGCCTTGATGGACTATATGACACCATTGTAGAGCTGGAAGAAAAAATTGAGGATGTAAAGCTGCGCCGCAAAGCTGTGGAGCAAGATGCTATCACACTGGAAAACATCTACACTCTACTGGCAAACTTTGATAAAGTGTATGACAAAATCAATGATGAAGAGAAAAAATCCCTAATTTCTTCGTTAATCAAAGAAATAGAGATTTTCCCATGTGACGAGGCTGATTTGCCTCTAAAGTCTATTTTATTTAATTTTCCTGTTTATAAAGACGGTGGAGATGTTTGTGGGTTTTTGTGGGACAAAAGTACTATCGTCTCAATGTGGCTTGAGAGGACAGAATGAATGTCATTTGAGTACGTCCGTTCTCGGAAACATATCCACTTCGCTTTTGGCACTATCGGTATACGGGAACATATCCAATCTCTCTCTGGAATGTATACCATACTTTTAAAAGGCAGAATAGCATTTTAACTTATGCTACCCTACCTATAACTAAACATTTACAGTTGCATGTGGCCTATTGTTTTTAGCCGTTAAATATTTTATAACTATTAAATAGCGATACAAATTGTTCGAAACTAATATTGTTTATATCATATATTCTCGCATGTTTTAAAGCTTTATTAAATTGATTTTTTGTAAACAGTTTTTCATACTCTTTGTTAACCCATTTCATTACAAAAGTTTCATATTTTTTTCTCTCTTTAAATGCCATTTTTGCTGGCTTTCTTTTTAATACAATTAATGCGCTATCCACTTTAGGTTTTGGATGGAAATAATGCCTAGGAATTTTTGCTAATATAGAAATATCTACCTCTGCCATTAACAGCAATGCTAGTGATCTGTTTGTATCTAATAACCTTTTAGCAAAACCATATTCCACTATTAAATAACTTATTGTGGCTGAACTTTCAAAAACAATTTTTCGAATTATATTTGTGCTTATGTTGTAAGGTATGCTGCCAAATATTTTATATGGATTGTGGCTAGGAAATGTAAATTTCAGTATATCGTCATTTACTATTTGATAGTTAGGGTAATTTAAGAGCTTATTACGAGTTACCTCACATAATTTAGAATCAATTTCTATCGCCGTAACAAAATTACATCTCTTTACCAATTCAGCAGTAAAATGACCTTTCCCTGCACCTATTTCAAAGATGTTATCTTTTTCATCTAAACTTATGCAATTCATTATTTTTTCTATGTGATATTTTGAAGTAATAAAATTTTGACTATCTTTTATATTTACTTTGTTCATTATAACCTCTCCTTAAATTCTTTCATCGCTTTTCGAATTCCTGTCATTGGTGCAGGATTAAAATCCATTTCTTCATAAAGCCACTTTTCTAAAATCTTATAGTTCAGTCCGTTTATCGAATCTGCTTTAAGCTCTTATCACTAATTTCATAAATTACATCAGTCACATTTTCGAGTAAGCGTTTGTCATGGGTGATAAACACTATAGTTCCAGCATACTCCTTCATTAATATTTCCAAAGCCTCTAAGCTTGGTATGTCAAGGAAGTTGCTGGGTTCATCCATTAGTAAGATGTTATATCTACCCATAAGCATTTTAGCTAACAATAATTTCATAATTTCACCACCGCTTAAAACAGCTAAGCTTTTTCCTATGTCGTTTTGTTTAATTCCCATTGATGCTAACACAGAACGAATTTCCGAAACATTGTAATCACAATCCTCCTGCATAAATTCCAAGACTTTTTGATTACTGTTGTACTTGTAACCATTTTGTGCAAAGTATCCTATTTTGGCCTTACGTGAAATAGTAATTCCATCTTCATGATTTAAGATCATTTGGATTAAGGTTGTTTTTCCTGTTCCATTACCTCCAGTTAGCGCTACTTTTGCTCCTAGAGGAATTTGAAAAGATGCATTTTCAAACAGTGCCTTATCCCCAAATATTTTATTAATTTCCGTACCGACTATAGGGTATGGATTATGGAGCTCCAATGCTTTACTTTGCCTGAAACGAATTCTGCGAATGTCTTCCGGAGCTTCTACATTTCCTAAGGCCGCAATCCTGTGCTCTAGGGATTTAGCGGCATTATGCATCTTTTTTTCCTTACTTCCTATTGATTTTTGATGAGCTAAACGCCCTCCGCCTTCAGTACTTTTTTTCTTTGAAGCACCTTTTGCCTTCTGTTCTATTTTACGGGCCTGTTTTCGCTTTTCCTCCGCAGCCTTTTCCAATCGCGCGCGTTCCGAAATGAATTGCTCGTATTCTGTAGCCTGGCCCTTGCGTTCTTCCTCTTTCTGGCAAAGATAATCAGAATAATTTCCCCAATACTCAGTGATTTTGCCATCTTTCAGTTCCCATATTTTATCTACTACCTCATCAAGAAAATAACGGTCATGGCTAATAACTAATAGTGCACCTGTAAAATATTTTAGCTGTCCAATTAGAAAGTCAATTCCTTCACGATCTAAATGGCTCGTAGGTTCATCCGCTAAAATACCATGAACTTGTGCCGATAAAGCCTGTGCTATTTTAAGCCTTGTTTCCTCAC
>JAHRWO010000019.1 GCA_019105125.1 Flavobacterium sp. | reverse complement strand
ATGGCGCATGCTCCAGAAGATTTGGTACAACGCAAACACAATTATGCAATTGTCGATGAGGTTGACTCGGTATTAATTGACGATGCAAGAACACCATTGATTATTTCTGGACCAGTTCCGCAAGGAGATCGTCATGAATTTTTGGAATTAAAACCAAAAGTTGAAAACTTAGTTACGTTACAACGTAAATTAGCTACAGATTGTTTGACAGAAGCAAAACGTTTATTCAAAGAAGGAAATTCAAAAGACGCTGGTTTCTATTTATTACGCTCACACAGAGCATTACCAAAAAGTAAAGCGTTAATCAAATTCTTATCGGAAGAAGGAGTTAAACAATTACTTCAAAAAACAGAGAATTATTACATGCAAGATAACAACAGAGAAATGCCAAAAATTGATGAGGCATTGTACTTTGTTATCGAAGAAAAAAATAATCAGGTTGAATTAACAGATAACGGAATTCAGTTTTTATCAACAGATACGGATTCTCAATTCTTCGTTTTACCAGATATTGGAACAGGAATTGCCCAAATTGAAAGAGAAAATTTATCTCCAGAAGAAGCAGCTGAGAAAAAAGAAGAATTATTCCGTGATTTCTCTGTAAAATCAGAGCGTATTCACACGTTAACGCAGTTATTAAAAGCGTATACGTTATTCGAAAAAGATACGGAATACGTTATCATGGACAATAAAGTTATGATTGTAGATGAGCAAACAGGACGTATTATGGATGGTCGTCGTTACTCAGATGGTTTACACCAAGCAATCGAAGCTAAAGAAAATGTAAAAATCGAAGCAGCAACGCAAACTTTCGCAACTATTACCTTACAGAATTATTTCCGTATGTATAATAAGTTGGGAGGTATGACGGGAACAGCTTCAACCGAAGCAGGTGAATTCTGGGAAATCTACAAATTAGACGTAGTAGAAATTCCAACGAATCGTCCAATTGCTCGTAAAGATAAAGACGATTTAATTTACAGAACGGTTCGTGAGAAATTCAACGCGGTTATCGAAGATGTAGTACAATTATCAAATGCTGGACGTCCTGTGTTGATTGGTACAACATCAGTAGAAATTTCGGAATTATTAAGCCGAATGTTGAAATTAAGAGGTATTCAACACAACGTATTGAATGCTAAAATGCACAAAAGCGAGGCTGAAATTGTAGCAGAAGCAGGAAAACCTGGAGTAGTTACAATTGCAACGAATATGGCGGGTCGTGGTACCGATATTAAATTATCTGACGAAGTTAAAAAAGCAGGTGGTTTAGCTATTATCGGAACAGAACGTCACGATTCGCGTCGTGTTGACCGTCAGTTAAGAGGTCGTGCGGGTCGTCAAGGAGATGTGGGTAGCTCACAGTTCTATGTGTCTTTGGAAGATAACTTAATGCGTTTGTTCGGTTCGGAAAGAGTTGCGAAAGTTATGGATAGAATTGGTCTGAAAGAAGGTGAAGTAATTCAACATTCGATGATGACAAAATCTATCGAAAGAGCACAGAAAAAAGTAGAAGAAAACAACTTTGGAGTTCGTAAACGTTTGTTAGAATATGACGACGTAATGAATGCACAAAGAGAAGTAGTATACAAAAGAAGACGTCACGCTTTACACGGCGAACGTTTGAAAGTGGATATTGCAAACATGATGTACGATACTTGCGAATTAGTAGTGGAGCAAAACAAATTAGCAGAAGATTTCAAAAACTTCGAGTTTGAATTAATTCGTTATTTTTCAATTAGTTCGCCAGTTACACCAGCTGAATTCTCAAAATTATCAGTTAGAGAAATCACTGGGAAAGTGTACAAAGCAGTTTTAGCTCATTACGAAGAGAAAATTGCGAGAGATGCTCGTGAAGCGTATCCAATCATCAAAAATGTATACGAAAATAATAATGGTCAGTACCAAAGAATTATTGTTCCTTTCACAGATGGAATCAAATCATTAAATGTTGTTACTGATTTGGAAAAAGCGTATACAACTGAAGGACGTTCATTGGTTGCAGATTTCGAGAAAAACATCACATTAGCTATTGTGGATGAAGCTTGGAAAAAACACTTACGTAAAATGGACGAATTAAAACAATCAGTTCAGTTAGCGGTTCACGAACAAAAGGATCCTTTATTGATTTACAAATTTGAAGCATTCAACTTGTTCAAGAAAATGATTGACGATGTGAATAAAGAAGTAATTTCGTTCTTATTCAAAGGTGATTTACCACATCGTAATGAAAATATCCAAGAGGCAAGACAAGAAACACGTCAAGAGCAATATACAGAAACAAAAGAGGATTTAGACTCACCAGCTTCAGAAGCTAAAAAAGCGGGAGAAATGGCAAGTCAAAGACCTCAAGTTACTGAAACGATTACTAGAGAAATGCCAAAAATCAATCGTAATGACACCGTTACTATCAAACATGTAATGAGTGGCAAAAGCGAAACCATGAAATACAAAAAAGCAGAAAGCATGTTAGCTTCTGGCGAATGGGTTTTGGTTAACGAATAATCAAAAGCACATAGAAATAAACTAATCCTCAATTGCTAAAAGTAGTTGAGGATTTTTTATCTTTGATAAAATTAAAATCACATAAAATGAAAAGCAAAATTCTATTCTTCGCATTCTTTCTTTTTCAAACTATTGCTGTTTTAGCACAAGATATGACTTCATTAAAAACGGAAGCTTTAAAATCATACAAAGCGAGTGTGAATATGAATTTTGATGATATTTTCGCTACTACCTATCCAAAAGTGTTTGATATTATTCCCCAAGACCAAATGAAAAAGATGTTTGGTCAAATGATGGAAAACGAGCAATTTTCAATCAAATTAGTCGAAGTAGAACCTAATTTTTCGTTTGGTGAAATCAAGAAAATTGATGGAAAAACGTTTTGTTTTGTTGATCACAATAACGTAATGTTAATGAAGTTTAAAGAACCAATGGCAGATGGAGAGTCTATGGTGGAAATTTTCAAATCTTCAATGAATGCTGAGAAAGTTACTTATGATAAAGCTTCAAATTCATTTCGTATCGAAACTCGTTCTACACTAATTGCAGTTGCAGATGATTTGACTAAAAACCAATGGAAATTTTTAAATAAAGACAAAGAGAACAAAATGTTTTCGATGTTATTTGATGCGAAAATTGTAAAAGCATTAGGATTGTAATATGAACGAAAACACTATTGTTTACACAGAATTTTTCAATCATGTTAGCGAAAGTATCAACAACGGAACTTTCGCAAAACTCACTTTAGCCAAAACCATCGGAAAACCCGAATTGCAAAATATTTACGTGAGAACCATTGCTCAAGATGGCGTTTTGAAGCTTTCCGTTACGTTTAAAATTTACAATGAAGGCTTACAAGAAGTAGAAAAAATCATCAAAATGGAGGAAATGGAAGCAGAGTTAACGCCTTACATTGCCAATCCATTTATGTCAGTTTTATTATTTACTACGGATGCTGATATCACCATGAAAATCAACAAAAAAAGAAACGCAAGTATTATCGAACAACCCCCAACGTTTAAAAATGCGGATGCGAGTTTGGTGGAGTTTTTGAATAAATAATTATAGTTAAATAAAAGAATTCTTATGAAGTATTATTCTGTAATTTTATTGTTGTTTTGTTCTTTTTTTTCTCATGGGCAAGTAAATTCTGCAAATATTAAAATAGATAGTATTACTTCGTTACAACTAGTTAGAGAAAAATTTAATCCTGAAATAAATAAACTCGAGATAAAGAACGGTTTTGTTTTAGGAATTAATGATTCTCCTTTATTCGGTTCTGATGGTGAAATTCCAAAATATAAATTGATTAAAGCTACACTTAAAATTAAAGATAAAAGTTATAATTTACAAGTTGACAACATGTA
>JAHRWO010000390.1 GCA_019105125.1 Flavobacterium sp. | reverse complement strand
CAGAAACGATTACTTCGTACGTATGATTCAAATTGGGAATTCGAGCTAAAGCGTTTAGGACTTTTTCTCGCTCAATTTCCATCGGTGTTAGAATTACTATCTTCAAAATCTCAGAATTAAATCACAAAATAAAGTAATTTGAAGAAATTAGAGCGTGTATATTTTTTATATTTTTGTTTCATGTCAAAACTACCTAACATCACCACCAGTATATTTTCCGTAATGTCGCAATTAGCGAACCAGCACGGTGCAATTAATTTATCGCAAGGATTTCCAAATTTCCCTGAAGACGAACGTTTATTGCAAATTTCGGAGCGTATTATTAGAGAAAATATTCACCAGTATACCCCAATGGCGGGTTTGCCTTCGTTATTGGAAAAAATTGCAACTCAAACCTTAAAACAATACGGTAGAAAAGTCAATACAGCAACCGAAATGTTGGTTACCGCTGGCGCTACACAAGGCGTTTTTACAGCGATTAACACATTTGTAAATCAGGGAGATGAAGTGTTGATTTTAGATCCAAGTTATGACAGTTACGAACCTTCGGTTTTAGTTGCTGGTGGAAAACCAGTTCGTGTTTCATTAAACAATGATTACACGCCGAATTTCAACCGAATTGAAAGCAAGATTTCGGCTAAAACCAAAATGATTGTCATCAATAATCCACACAATCCTACGGGAAGAATTTGGACAGAAAGTGACTTTGAAGCTTTGGAAACAATTTTAGAAAAACATTCTCAAATCCTAGTTTTGGGTGATGAAGTATACGAATACATTACGTTTTCACAACCGCATATTTCGTTTAACACGCGTCCGAAATTAGTCGAACGAGCCATTATCGCTTCTTCGTTTGGAAAATCGTTACACGTTACAGGTTGGAAAGTCGGTTATCTAATTGCTCCTGAAAATTTAATGTACGAAATGAAAAAAGTGCATCAATTTTTAGTCTTTAGTGTGAATAGTTTTTCGCAACACACTATTTCGGAATACTTGGATGTGGTGGATTTTAATGAAGTTTCGAAAGTGTACCAACGCAAACGCGATTTGTTCCAAAACCTAATCAAAAATAGCCGTTTTGAGTTAATGCCTTGTGATGGAACGTATTTTCAAGTGGTAAATTACAACCAAATTTCATCTAAAAACGATGTTGATTTTGCTAAAGAATTGATTGTAAATCATGGTGTGGCTTCAATTCCAATTTCGGTTTTTTATAATGATGCTACAGATAGACACATGCTTCGTTTTTGTTTCGCAAAGACAGATGAAACTTTGATGGAGGCGGCTGAAAAACTATGCTCAATTTAAAAAAGTGGTAAATAAATTTGTCTTACAAAGAAATTTCAACCTAAACATCACCTATACAAAATAACGATTTACATCATCAAATCAGCTTTAAAGTCAGTAAATATTGATATTTATTGCTTCATAATTATTTGTATAGTTTTTATGACAGATTTTCGCTTCTAACTCTTGAAAAGATATTCTAATTTTAAGAAGTTATAAATATCCCGAAAAACATGTCACTAAAATTAAAGGAATTTTACTTTTTTACTGTTTTAATTTTTTATTCTGTCGTTTCGTTTGGGCAGTTAGGATTTTGCAATGGTAGTAATGGAGCTCCTATTTTTTTAGAAAACTTTAGTAGTGGTTTAGATTACGGTCCGGCATTACCAGCTGGAATAACCAATTATAGCTATGTCAATACAGGTTTTCCTCAAGATGGTCAATATACTTTGTTTCATAGAACAAATATAATTCCGAATTCTCCTAATTGGCTTTTTTCACTAGACCGCACTCCCGATAATGAAGTTGACGGTTTAAACGGAAAATGTTTAATCGTGAATGCTAGTAATTCGCCTGGACAATTTTACAGAAGAACTGTAATGGGATTGTGTAGCAATACGCGTTTTGAATTTTCGGCTTGGCTTTTAAACATTTATAATTCGGCTTCAGGTGGTTGTCCCGGAACTGGAATACCCATTAATGTAACTTTCGAGATTTGGGATCAAACCGATACCATTTTGCTGCGTTCAGGAAATACGGGAAATATTACAGGAACATCTTCTCCAATTTGGAATCAATTTGGTTTGGTTTTTACCATGCCTGCTGGACAAACTTCAGTAATTTTAAAAATGCGAAATAACGGTGTTGGTGGTTGTGGAAACGATTTGGCTATCGACGACATTATGTTCAGAGCTTGTGGCGAAAATAGCACCATTATCAACACGGCAACTACTGGAAATGAGATGACCGTTTGTCAAAATTCAAGTATTACCAACCCAAATTTACAAGTTGTAACATCGGGAAGTATTTCACATGTTTACCAATGGCAACAAAGTAATGACAACATAAATTTTACGGATATTTCTGGTGAAAATACCGCAAATTATACCATTCCAAACATAACAAGTACAACCTATTACCGAGTTAAAGTAGCGCAAGATATTGCCAATTTAAACAATCCGTTTTGTTCTACTTTTTCGGATATTTACAGTGTAATTTTCATTCCATTACCTAATGCACCTATTTCAAATGGAGACCAACGTTTTTGCACCAATCAGCCAACGAGTTTAAGTGTTAGTGTATTAGCAGGGGAAACTGTAAATTGGTATGATAGTCCCACAAACGGAACTCTTTTATTAGCGAATTCAACTACTTTTACGCCAACCAACATTGGGACTTATTATGCAGAAGCCGTTACAACTTCAAGTGGATGCAGAAGCAATATACGAACTGCTGTCACATTATTACCCTCAATTTCAGTCACATATTCAGGACCAACGACTTTATGTACGAATACCAATACCGCTATTTCACTTGTTGCTTCTGATGTAAATGCTACTTTGAATTGGATAGCTTCATCTACTGATGTTACAGGATTTTCAAATGGTTCGGGAACAAGTATTAATCAAACGCTTCAATATAATGGAACTACTTCAGGAACTGTAACTTATGTGGTTACCCCAATTTTAAATGGTTGCGCAGGAACTTCTGAAACCATTGTTGTGACTGTAACACCTGCAACTACTATCGCTTTAGTTTTTCCATCAATAACGACTACATATTGTCTGAATGCTAGCCCTGAAATTTTACCACCAACATCCGCAAATGCTACTCCAATTGCTGGAACTTGGAATCCTTCCATAATAAATACATCAAGCTTAGGTACCACAACTTATACTTTTACGCCTCAAGTAGGAGCTTGTGAAAATATTCCTATTTACCAAATAAACATTACCATAGTAAATGGTTTATCACCTGATTTCCCTAGTACTATTCCATTATGTTCAGGAGAAACGCCTCCTATTTTAGCAACTACTTCTCCCAATGGAATTTCAGGAACTTGGTCGCCAGCGGTGATAGATAATTTGGTTTCGGGAAGTTATACTTTTACACCAAATTTGGGCTCTTGCGCTAATCCTAAAACAATCGCTGTAACTATTTTAGAATCGCAATTACAAAGTTTTTCTCATAGTGTTTCAGGAGCTTTTACAGATAATCAGAGCATTACTATTACTGCTATTCCATCAGGAAATTATTATTATCAACTCGATAACGGAGCACTTCAGGAAAGCCCTATTTTTGAAAATGTAAGTCCAGGAAATCACATTATTACAGTTTTAGACAGCAATGGATGTGGTTATTTTCTTTCGGAAGAAATTTTAATTTTAAATTATCCCAACTATTTTACACCAAACAACGACGGAATTAATGATTTTTGGACCATATCTGGAATGAATATTTTTGAGAATTGGAAAATTTCAATATTCGATCGATTTGGAAAACTGATTACCCAACTAAATCCTTTTAATTTAGCTTGGGATGGAACTTTTAATGGTAGTAAACTTCCTTCAACAGATTATTGGTTTTTAATTGAATATGAAGAAGATGGAATTAGTAAATCATTCCGATCGAATTTTAGCTTAATTCGGTAAATAAAGTTCGAGATTCCATTAATTTAAAATATTTTAAACTAGTATTTAGCACACTGTAAATCAGTTACGTTACACTTCAACCCATTGTTAACAAAATTGCCTTGAAAAAACCATAAATAATTGTATTTTTACAGCTTAAAATTTTCAATAATCAAATGGGTAAAATCATTGCAATTGCCAATCAAAAAGGTGGTGTAGGAAAAACAACTACATCTGTTAACTTAGCAGCTTCTCTTGGTGTTTTAGAAAAAAAAGTACTTTTAATCGATGCTGACCCACAAGCTAACGCGAGTTCGGGCTTAGGAATCGATGTGGAAAGTGTGGAAATTGGTTCGTACCAAGTTCTAGAACATAGCGCAACTCCAGAAGAAGCAACCGTTTCTTGTTCGGCACCAAATGTTTCGGTGATTCCAGCTCATATTGACTTGGTAGCTATCGAAATTGAATTAGTTGACAAAGAAAATCGCGAGTACATGCTAAAAACAGCATTGGAAAGTGTAAAAGATAAATATGATTATATTTTAATTGATTGTGCTCCTTCGTTAGGTTTATTAACCTTGAACGCTTTAACTGCAGCTGATAGTGTAGTTATTCCGATTCAGTGTGAATATTTTGCCTTGGAAGGTTTAGGAAAATTATTGAACACTATTAAAAGTGTGCAAAAAATCCACAATCCGAATTTAGATATTGAAGGATTATTGTTAACCATGTACGATTCTCGTTTACGTTTATCGAACCAAGTAGTTGAAGAAGTTCAAAAACACTTTAACGACATGGTTTTTGAAACGGTAATTCAAAGAAATATCAAATTGAGTGAAGCTCCAAGTTTTGGAGAAAGTATCATTAATTATGACGCTACTAGTAAAGGTGCTTCTAATTACTTGAACTTAGCTGAAGAAATTATTAAGAAAAATCAATAATAGAGTAAGATGACAAAAGCGGTAAAAAAACAAGCCTTAGGAAGAGGATTATCGGCTTTATTGAAAGATCCTGAAAACGATATTAAATCGGTTGAGGATAAAAACGCAGATAAAGTTGTAGGAAATATTATTGAATTAGATGTCGAATCGATTGAAATTAATCCGTTTCAACCGAGAACGAATTTTAACGAAGAAACGTTACAAGAATTAGCCAAATCGATTAAAGAGTTAGGCGTAATTCAGCCAATTACTGTAAGAAAATTAGAATTCAACAAATATCAATTGATTTCAGGAGAGCGACGTTTACGTGCTTCTAAATTAATTGGTTTAAAAACTATTCCGGCATATATCCGTTTAGCTAATGATAACGAATCTTTGGTGATGGCTTTGGTGGAAAACATCCAACGTCATGATTTAGATCCTATTGAGGTAGCCATTTCGTATCAAAGATTAATTGATGAAATCAACCTAACTCAAGAAGAGTTAAGTGAACGCGTGGGTAAAAAACGTTCGACTATTACCAATTATTTACGTTTGTTGAAATTAGATCCAATTATCCAAACCGGAATGCGTGACGGTTTTATTTCAATGGGACACGGAAGAGCGTTAATTAACATTGACAATCAAGATATTCAAAGTGATATTTATCACAAAGTAGTAACGCAAAATCTTTCGGTTAGAGAAACAGAAGCTTTGGTAAAAAATTATCAAGATAGTTTAAAACCAAAAACAGCTAAACCTGCAAAAGGTAACTCATTTGACGTTAAAGAGGAAGAGAAAAAAGCGTTTGCTAACTATTTTGGAACAAAAGTTGACGTTAAAGTTGCAGGTAATGGAAAAGGTAAAATAACGATTCCATTTCACTCAGAAGAAGACTTTAATCGTATCTTGAAACTAATCAATTCTTAGTGAAAAAGCTCCACTACATATTTATTTTAACTTGTCTTTTTCTAACTTTTGAAGGAAAAGCACAAGAAGAAATCAGTTTGATTCCAAAAGATACTGTAAAAACGATTATCGACCCGAATCGTCCTGCAAGAGCAGCTTTTTATTCAGCACTTGTTCCTGGTTTAGGTCAAGTTTACAATAAAAAATATTGGAAAGTACCTATCGTTTACGGAGGTTTAGGATTAGGGATTTACAACTATAACTTTAATCAAAAAAAATATCACGAATATCGAGACGAATATAAAAGACGTTTAGATGGAACTTCAGATCCAAACCATCCTTTATTTGGTCGATTAGATAACGATAGATTAATTCGAGCTCAAAAATTTCATCAAAGAAACAGAGATTTATCGGCATTAATTACTGCTGGAATTTATATCTTAAATATCATTGATGCTAACATTGATGCGCATTTAACGCAATTTAACGTTAATGATAATCTATCTCTAAAACCTGATATGAACCAAAATCTTTTAGATTATCGCTTTAGCTACGGTATGACAGTTACTTATCGCTTTTAACAAAATCAGATAACACAACTACTAACTTATATGAAAATAGCATTATTAGGATATGGAAAAATGGGAAAAGTTATCGAAAGAATAGCTTTAGAAAGAGGTCATGAAATCGTATTAAAAAAAGATCAAAATAACACATTTGAAGGATTATCAATTGCAGATGTTGCTATCGATTTTAGTGTTCCAGATAGTGCGGTTGCTAATATTTCTGAATGTTTAAATAATGGAATTCCTGTTATTTCAGGAACAACAGGTTGGTTAGCCGATTATGCGAAAATGAAACAACTATGTGAAGATAAAAATGGAAGTTTTATTTATGCGTCTAATTTTAGCTTAGGCGTAAATGTATTTTTTGAATTGAATGAATATTTAGCCAAAATGATGACCAACTTGAAACAATACAACGTTTCGATGGAAGAAATTCATCACACACAAAAATTAGATGCACCTAGTGGAACAGCAATAACATTAGCAGAAGGCGTTATCAAGCATACAGATTATGCCAATTGGACACTGGAAACTCCAATTAGCAACGAAATTCATATTGAAGCAAAACGCATCGAAAACGTTCCAGGAACACATAGTATTTTCTACGATAGTGAAGTGGATCAGATCGAAATCAAGCACACAGCTCACAGCAGAGAAGGTTTTGCTTTAGGAGCTGTTGTTGCAGCTGAATGGTTGGTAGGTAAAAAAGGTGTTTTCACCATGAAAGATGTTTTGGGATTAAACTCAAAATAAACAATTAGACAATTTAACAAGTAAACGATATTAAAAATGGAAATATCAGGTTGGTTAATCTTTATCCTATTAGTTCAAGTAATTCACGGAATTGGAACTTGGAAATTATATGTAAAAGCAGATAGAAAAGCATGGGAAGCATTTGTTCCAGTTTACAACGGAATTGTCTTAATGCAAATCATAAACCGACCAAAATGGTGGGTTTTACTCCTTTTCATTCCTGTGATTAACTTATTTATGTTCCCAATCATTTGGATTGAAACCTTAAGAACTTTTGGTAAGAAATCAACTCTTGATATGATTTTAGGAGTAGTTACTTTAGGACTTTACATTGCTTATATAAATTACACACAAGAAACAACTTATCACGCTAATCGAGATTTAACAGCACCAAACAAAACAATGGATACTTTAGGTTCGTTATCATTTGCTATTGTGGTGGCTACTATTGTACATACCTACTTTATTCAACCTTATACTATTCCGACATCATCGTTGGAAAAGTCACTATTAGTAGGTGACTTCTTATTTGTGAGTAAATTCCATTACGGAGCAAGAACTCCAATGACACCTATTGCTGCACCAATGGTTCATGACACTTTACCGATTGCAAAAGTAAAATCGTATACTTCAAAACCTTCATTACCCTATTTCCGATTTCCAGCATTACAAAAAATTGAACGTAATGATATTGTAGTATTTAACTGGCCTGCTGACACTTTATTTCACATGTACAAAGCGGCAGATAAAAGATATGACAAACCAATCGATAAAAAAACCAACTACGTAAAACGTTGTACAGCTATTCCTGGAGATAATTTTGAAATTAGAAATGGTATCATTTTTATTAATGGAAAAGAATCGATTCTTCCAGAAAGAGCAAAACCTCAGTATTTTTACTTGATTAAAACCAATAATGTAAATCCTGATGAAATAAAAAGTTTTTATCAAATTACTGAAGGCTATCCTTTATTTGAGATCAAAAATGAAATTTGGGACAAACCTGAATTCAAGAATGAACTGATTAGTAGATATGCATTTGAGGAAATATCTAGAGACACTTTAACTACAGCTGTAACAGGTCAGGTTGACCAGGAAATTTATAATAAGTTAGGCTTGATGATTTCTCCAAGTTATTTTTATGGAAATTTAACAGCTGAAAAATATGAACAACTCAAATCTGACAGCAGAATTATTTCGGTAAAACGTCAAATTAGTAAAGATGCTGAGGACGGAATATTTACAGATATTTTAGACGGAAAACCTTCTTTAAAAAACAATTGGAACCGTGATAACATGGGACCAATTTACATTCCAGAAGCAGGAAAAACGGTTACTCTAAATAAAGAAAACTTACCGCTTTATAAAAAGATAATTGGTGAGTACGAAGGAAACGACTTGAAAGTAAATGGTGATGAAATCCGCATTAATGGTCAGGTTGCCACTTCTTATACTTTTAAACAAGATTATTATTGGATGATGGGAGATAACCGTCACAATTCCTTAGACTCTCGTTATTGGGGATTTGTCCCAGCAGATCACATCGTTGGAAAACCAATTTTCATTTGGATGAGTATCGATGGAATCAACGATGGAATCAAAAATTGGAGCATTCGTTGGGATAGATTATTCACTACAGTTAGCGGTGATGGTCAGCCAAAATCGTATTTCCAATTTTTCTTAATTGCTTTAGCAGGTTATTTTGCTTTTGATTACTTCAGAAAAAAGAAGAAAAAGAAAGAAGAAGCTTAATATAATTTTAACCGAATTTCACTAATTAGCACGAAATAACTTGTGATGATTAGTGAAATTCGTGTTTTTAAAAACAATAATTTATCATGAACAACATTCTTATACATCCCACTTATTTTCCATCGATTAGTCATTATGTAGCAATACTTCAGGCGGATTCGGTTACGTTTGAAATGGAAGACAATTTCCAAAAACAAACGAACAGAAATAGGATGTATATTTATAGTCCAAACGGAGTTCAATTGTTAAATATTCCTGTAAAACATTCAAAAGATAAACATCAAAAATATAAAGATGTTCGTGTTGAAAACGATTTTGGATGGCAAAAAAACCACTTTAAATCCTTAGAAGCTGCTTACAGAACTTCGCCTTTTTTCGAATATTTTGAAGATGATTTTCGTCCATTATTCGAAAAAAGACATGAATTTTTAATGGATTTGAATTTGGAAATTTTTGAATTAGTAAACGAATCTTTAGGAATTACCATCCAAACAGATAAGACAACGGAATTTTTCCATGACGTTCCTAATTTTAAAGATTTCAGACATTTGGCAAACGGAAAGAAAGACTCTACACAATTAGAAGAATACACCCAAGTATTCGAAGAAAAACATGGTTTTCTTAACAACTTAAGCATTTTAGACTTACTATTTAATGAAGGTAGATACGCTGTGGATTATTTGAAAATTCAAAAGATTTAAATTATTCTTCTGTTTTTTTAACCAAATTTAATCTCGTCAATTGAGGGAAATGATCACTTTGAACAAAAGAATCTAGAGATGTAAATTCTTTCACCTCGATATTATTTTCAACGAAAACATAATCAATTCTGGCTGGATAATATTTAAAATTATACGACTTTCCAAAACCTTTTCCTGCTTGTTCGAAAGCATCTTTCATATCTCCTTTCACCGTTCTATACACGTAAGAGAAAGCACTATTATTCAAATCACCACAGATGATTTTTGGATAGTTACACTCATCAAAGTGTTTTTTAATAATTTCTGCTTGTTGCTGTTGAAGCGTAAATGCTTCACTAATTCGCATAAAAATAAACTTTGATTTTTCTTGATTAAGATCTTCGTGTATATCAGTACTGATTTTAATAGATTGCAGGTGCATACTATAAATTCGTAAGGTATCTTTACCTTTTAAAATATCGGCATAAATAACATTATTGCTTGTATTAGGAAATTGAATTTCTCCCTTTTCAATCATTTTATATTTGGAATAAATAGCTTGACCATATTTATTTTTCCCACCATATAACTTTACAAAACTGTGTGGGTATTTTTTTACTGACACATTAGCGTTAGGCGAAAATTCTTGTAAACACAAAATATCTGGATGCTTTTCATCAATTAATTTTGAGATTTGTTCAGGAACATCACCTTGAGGAAGCCATTCATACAAATTAAAAAGTCGGACATTATAACTCATTAAAGTAAAGTCGCCATCTTCTGGTGGAAGATTGGTTTCCGAAAATTTATAAAAACGATTAATGAAGGTAATTCCAAGTAATAATACTAATCCTGAAAGTAACATTTGTCTTTTTAGTTGCAATAACCAAAAAACAAAAAAGAAGAAATTCAAAATCAAAAACAAGGGAAGAATTAGTGTCAATACACTTAAAAAAGGAAAGGCTTTAGGCGCTAAGAAAGGCAACAAATACGCAAGAAAAGTCAATACAGTAAGCACTGTATTAAAAAAAAACATAATTCTACTAAACCAAGATTGTTTTGGCATTATTTTCCTGCTTTAAAAAGAAATTCCTTTTCCTCTTTTGTTAAACTATCATAACCCGACTTACTGATTTTATCTAGAATATCATCAATTTGTTTTTGAGTAATATCTTTTTCTGAAAACGAATTTACCGTTTTTTTTGTTGTGTTGCGATGCACCTTTTTGAAAGGTGTTTTTTTCTTCGGTTTAGAAAGATTAACAAAGAAATCTAAAATCATCGAAATTCCTTTACTCAAATCGGTTCCCGATTGTAATAACTTGATATAAAGAAAACCAAAAAGTGCACCACCTAAATGCGCTATATGTCCACCTGTATTGTCCAATGGCAATTGAATCAAATCGATTAATAAAATGACAAAAGTGACATGCCAAAGCTTTACAATTCCAATCAACGGAATGCGCAACAACATAAAAGGAGCATAAGTTGTAGCGCTCAATAAAATTGCCATGATAGCTCCGCTAGCACCTACTAATAATCCTGCTTTTCCAATAATGATATAGGAAAGCACAAAGGTAATTCCAGAGAAAATGCCACCTAAAACATAAACACCAAGCAATTGCTTATCTGTGAAATAAGTTGAAAACAATCGTCCTGAAAAATGAAGTACTATCAAATTAAATATCAAATGAAAAAATCCATAATGAAAAAAATTGAAAGTAACCAATGTCCAAGGTGTTCTAATAAACGTACCTAAATCAGACGACAAAGCAATCCATGTTGGGATTTGAAAACTTCCAACAGAAAAACTATAAAAAAATACCAAAGACAACAGAAAGCAACCAATATTCCAAAAGATTAACTTTTGCACCATGCCACCTGTTTTGTATTGTAGTTTTAAATCGTCTAAAATGTTCATAATCTAAATTTTCAAATTCAAGTTCAATTTCAAGTTCAAAACTTGAGTCTCTGTGTAATAATAAAGCCTAAGAAGATACTAAAATGAGTTCAACAAGATAAATGAACACTGCAACTGTAAACTGAATACTATCATCTGTCCCAACGATTTTGATTAAACTGATTTTTCTTCCAATACCACATCATAATAAAACCAATTAAAGCACCGCCTACGTGTGCAAAATGGGCAATATTTCCACCAAAAAGGCTAAATCCAGTTACTCCTGAGAATAAATCAAGCAATACAATCACAGGAACAAAATATTTTGCTTTAATAGGAACCGGAATAAACATCATCATCAACTCGGCATTAGGAAACATAAAGGCAAAGGCTACTAATAATCCATAAATAGCTCCAGAAGCGCCGACTGCAGCGGTTTGATTTTTTATTGCAGCATCAAACAAAATTTTGAAGTCATCTCCATTTAAATTTAATTTATCGAAAGTAGCTTGTGCATTTTCATATAACAATTGTCCCTGAAACTGATTTCCGCTAACAAAATCGGTATTTAGAATAGTGTGAATATCCGCTGAAGTTATCGCTGAATTTTGTAATTGATCCAGAAGTGAATGAATTTCATAATAATTTACCCCAGAAT
>JAHRWO010000383.1 GCA_019105125.1 Flavobacterium sp. | reverse complement strand
AAATTTAGTAGCTGTAATCTCAAACGGAACCGCTGTTTTAGGTTTAGGAGATATTGGTCCAGAAGCTTCAAAACCTGTAATGGAAGGAAAAGGGTTGTTGTTCAAAATCTTCGCTGATATTGATGTTTTTGATATCGAAGTGGGAACAAAAGACATTGAAGAATTCATTGCAACGGTAAAAAATATCGCGCCAACCTTTGGAGGAATTAATCTAGAAGACATCAAAGCACCAGAATCGTTCGAAATTGAAAGACGTTTGGTAGAGGAATTGAATATTCCAGTAATGCACGATGACCAACACGGAACTGCTATTATTTCGTCAGCCGCTTTATTGAACGCAGTAGAATTGGCAGGGAAGAAAATGGAAGAAGTGAAAATGGTCATTTCTGGAGCAGGTTCGGCTGCGATTGCTTGTGCTAATTTATATGTTTCTTTTGGTGTAAAACCTGAAAATGTTGTAATGTTCAACAGTAAAGGAGCCTTAAGAAAAGACGACCCAAGAGTTACGGATATGCAACGCCGTTACGCAACGGATAAACATTATGACGATTTAGCTCACGCTATGAAAGGTGCTGATGTATTTATCGGATTGTCTTCGGGAGATATAGTTACGCCTGAAATGTTATTGTCAATGGCAGATAATCCAATCGTTTTTGCGATGGCAAATCCTACGCCAGAAATCAATTATAATTTAGCAGTTGATACGCGAAAAGATATCATTATGGCAACAGGCCGCTCTGATCATCCTAACCAAGTGAATAATGTATTAGGTTTCCCATTTATTTTTAGAGGGGCGCTAGATGTTAGAGCAACTAAGATTAATGAGGAGATGAAAAAAGCGGCTGTTATCGCTTTAGCGGAATTAGCAAAAGAATCGGTTCCAGAGCAAGTAAATATTGCGTATGGAGAAACCAAATTAACGTTTGGTCGCGATTATATCATTCCAAAACCTTTTGATCCAAGATTAATTGCAGCAGTTCCACCAGCAGTAGCAAAAGCCGCTATGGAATCAGGTGTGGCAACAGCGCCAATTACGGATTGGGAAAAATACAAAGACGAATTATTAGAACGAATGGGTTCTGATAATAAAATGATTCGTTTGTTAACCAATAGAGCAAGAACAAATCCTAAGCGTATTATTTTCGCCGAAGCAGATCAAATTGATGTGTTAAAAGCAGCACAAATTGTACACGAAGAAGGTATTGGTTTCCCAATTTTATTAGGAAATCAAGAAATCATAAAAGAGTTAAAGGCAGAAATTGGTTTTGATACCGAAGTGCCAATTTTTGATCCAAAAACGAAAGAATCAGAGGCAAAACGATTAGAGTATGCTAATCATTTTTGGGAAACTAGAAAACGTAAAGGAATTACTTTGTTAGATGCTGAAAAATGGATGCGTGAGCGTAACTATTTCGGTTTAATGATGGTAAATACTGGTGAAGCCGATGCTATGGTTACAGGATATTCAAGAAGTTATCCAACTACGATTAAACCGGTAATGCAATTAATTGATAAAGCTCCAGGAGTTTCTAAAATTGCTACAACTAACATGATGATGACTGCAAGAGGTCCGATTTTCTTATCGGATACAGCAATCAATCCAAACCCTTCTGCTGAAGAATTAGCAAGAATTGCTTTAATGACAGCTAAAACAGTTAGAATGTTTGGAATGGAGCCTGTTATTGCTATGGTTTCTTATTCAAATTTTGGTTCATCTCACAATGAAGGACCAACAAAAGTAAGTCAAGCGGTAGCATATCTACACGAGAATTTCCCTGATTTAATTGTAGATGGAGAAATTCAAACTGATTTTGCTTTAAATCCAGATATGTTAAAAAGCAAGTTTCCATTCTCCAAATTGGTAAATAAAAAAGTGAATACACTTATTTTTCCTAATTTAGATGCTGCAAATATCACTTACAAGTTGTTGAAAGAGTTGAATAAAGCGGAATCAATTGGTCCAATTATTTTAGGATTAGATAAGCCAGTTCACGTTTTTCAATTAGGTGCAAGTGTTGAAGAAATGGTAAACATGGCTGCAGTTGCTGTTGTTGATGCACAAGAAAAAAGTAGAAAACAAAACAAATAAGAATACCATTATATGATAGCTCATATTCAAGGAAGATTAGTTGAAAAAACGCCAACCGAAGTTGTAATTGACTGTAATGGTGTGGGCTATCATATTAATATTTCATTACACACTTTTTCATTAATTCCAGATTCTGAGAGTTTGAAATTATACACTTTTCTTCAAATTAAAGAAGATTCGCATAGTTTGTTCGGATTTGTTGAGAAACAGGAAAGAGAGCTTTTTAAACTACTACTTTCAGTTTCAGGCGTTGGAGCTAGTACCGCTAGAACGATGTTGTCATCTTTAGCACCAGCCCAAATAATTCAAGCTATAGCAGCTAATGATGTAGTAACAATTCAATCAATGAAAGGAATAGGAGCCAAAACAGCCCAAAGAATTATTTTGGATTTGAAAGAAAAAGTGTTAAAATTGTACAATTTAGAAGAAGTTTCTATTATTGAAAACAATACAAACAAAGATGAAGCGTTATCTGCTTTAGAAGTTTTAGGTTTTGCTAAAAAAGCTGCCGAAAAAGTGATTGATAAAATCATTAGAGAAGACCCTAATGCCTCTGTAGAAAACTTAATAAAACAAGCATTAAAAAATTTATAAATCTTGAAAAACATTACAATAAAGGCGATAAATAAATTACAAAACTGTCTTGCATTATTCTTTTTTCTATTTTCTTTCTCATTACTAGCACAGGTAGATGAAGAAGATCGTGATAGCATTAAAACAGGAGTTGATTTGGGTAAACTTAAAATGCCTAATCCCGTTAGTGTTTTAGATCGTTATGTTTACGATGCTGCTTCAGATCGTTATATTTATACGAGTTCTGTAGATGGCTTTAATATTAACTATCCTTTGATTTTAACTCCAAAGCAATATCAAGAATTGGTATTGAGAGAGCAAATGCGAAAGTATTATCAAGATAAATCGGCTGCGTTAGACGGAAAAAAAGCAAGTTCTGAAGCAGCTAAAAGAGATTTGTTGCCTAAGTATTATGTGAATTCTAAGTTTTTTGAAACCATTTTTGGAAGTAATACCATCGATGTAAAACCCACAGGATCTGTAGAAATTGATTTAGGGGTTCGATTTACCAAGCAAGATAATCCGTCGTTTTCCCCAAGAAATAGACAAACTACAAGTTTTGATTTTGATCAGAAAATTAGTGTGGGACTTCAAGGAAAAGTTGGAACGCGTTTAAATGTAAACGTAAACTACGACACACAATCTACTTTTGCTTTCCAAAATTTAATTAAGTTAGAATATACGCCTACCGAAGATGATATTCTTCAAAAAATTGAAGTAGGTAACGTAAGTTTTCCACTTTCAAATTCTTTAGTTCGTGGTGCACAAAGTTTATTTGGGGTAAAAACACAATTGAAATTTGGAAAAACAACTTTTACTGGAGTTTTCTCTGAACAAAAATCCCAAACACGTTCCGTTACGGCTCAAGGAGGAGGAACACTTCAAGATTTTGAGATATTCGCCTTAGATTATGATGCTGATCGCCATTATTTCTTATCACAGTACTTCCGAAACAATTATGATAGAGCATTAGAAACGTTTCCATATATAAATTCTCGAGTTCAAATCAACAGAATTGAGGTATGGATTACAAATAAACAAAACCGCGTAAGCACAACAGATAACAATTTAAGAAACATTGTAGCAATTCAAGATCTTGGAGAGGCACCTTTATCAGAGGTTCTTCCTCAAGAAACAGTTCATATCAACTTGACATCAAACCCTACGTTCTTTAACGTTCCTGTCAATTCTCCAACTAATAACGCAAATAATAAGTATGATCCTAATGCAATTGGAAGTAATTTTTTAAATAATTCCATCAGAGATGTGTCTTTAGCAGGCAATGGATTTGCTCCTAGCGTGGGCGCTTCTGAAGGAATTACTTTTGCAAAACTTGAAAATGCTAGAAAATTATCTCCTTCTGAATATACTTTTCATCCTCAATTAGGATATATATCGTTGAATCAAAAATTAACAAATGACGAGGTACTTGCTGTAGCCTTTCAATATACAATTGGTAGCAATGTTTACCAAGTAGGAGAATTTGGAACAGATGGAGTAGATGCCACTAATGTAACTTCAGGAGTTCCTAATTCACAGGCTTTGATCTTGAAATTATTAAAAAGTAATTTAACAGTGAATGCCTATCAATTGGGCGGGATAGATTACACTATGCCAACCTGGAACTTAATGATGAAAAATATTTATCAAATTCCGGGAGGTTTTCAATTGCAACAAGAAGATTTTAGAATGAATATTCTTTATACTGATCCATCCCCATTAAATTATATTACACAAGCAGGGGTAGATCCACTTCCTTCTGATGTTGAACAAACTCCGCTTTTACGTGTATTTAATTTGGATCAATTGAATTATACAAATGACCCACAAGCGGGTGGTGATGGTTTCTTCGATTTTTATCCAGGAATTACCGTTGATACACAACGAGGTAAAATTATTTTCCCAAAAGTAGAACCTTTTGGTCAACATTTGTTTCAAAAGTTAGACATTCCTACTCAAGCGGAAGATTATAACCAGCCTTTGACTTACAACAGTAATCAGGCTAAATATGTTTTCAGAAATTTATATCGCAATACACAAGCTGCAGCTTTACAAGAAAGTGCTAAAAATAAATTCCAATTAAAAGGACGTTTCAAATCTATGGGTGGAGATGGAATTCCCCTAGGAGCTTTCAATGTTCCTCAAGGTTCTGTTGTAGTGACAGCAGGAGGAAGAGTTTTAGTTGAAGGTGTTGACTATACTGTGAATTACCAAATGGGTAAAGTAAATATTTTAGACCCATCACTTCAAGCCTCTAATACACCAATTGAAGTCTCTGTTGAAAATAATTCAGTTTTTGGTCAGCAAACAAGAAGATTTTGGGGATTTAATGTAGAGCATAAATTCAACGATAAATTTTTGGTAGGTGCTACACTTCTTAACTTGTCGGAACGCCCTTTTACCACAAAATCGAATTACGGACAAGAATCGGTTAGTAATACAATTTTTGGTTTAAACACTAACTTTTCCACTGAAGTTCCTTTTCTTACTAGATTAGTAAATAAGTTGCCAAATATTGATACTGATGTGCCTTCAAATTTATCTTTTAGAGGTGAAATTGCTTATTTGAAGCCAGGAGCTTCAAGAGCTGATCAATTTAATGGAGAACCTACTACTTACATAGATGATTTCGAAGGATCACAAACGACAATTGATATGCGTTCTCCACAAGCTTGGACATTAGCGAGTGTTCCCCTTGAAGGCAATTTTGACGGAATACCAACAGCAGTTGAACCAGCAGTAGACGACTTAAGCATTGGTAATAAAAGAAGTAAATTAGCTTGGTATTCCATTGATCCTGTGTTTTATGTGCAAAGGCCAACAGGTGTAAATGATGATGATTTATCTCTTAACAAAACGCGTCGTATTTTTAGCAGAGAATTATATCCAGTAACTGATATTGCTCAAGGTCAGTCAACCGTAATTAATACTTTAGATTTAAGTTATTTCCCAAAAGATAGAGGTCCATACAACTTTAATCCTAGTTTAAGTGTATCCAATCAGTTTTCTGATGCAGAAGCACCTGAAACATGGGGAGGAATTATGCGCGCTATCAATTCGACTAATTTTGAACAATCAAATGTTGAATATATTCAATTTTGGGTTATGGATCCCTATTTTGGAAATACTGGCGATCGCGTAGACCCAAGTAATAATGGTAAGTTAGTTTTTAACTTAGGTGAAATTTCTGAAGATATTCTGCGTGATGGTAGAAAGTTGTACGAAAATGGATTACCTGAAGTAGGCTCAAATCAAACAACAATCAATTCGGCATGGGGTCAAGTGCCATCTTCACAATCTTTGATTTATGCATTTGATACGAATGAAGCAAATAGAGCTGTTCAAGATGCAGGATTTGATGGTTTAACGGATGCTCAAGAAGCGGTTAAGTTTCCAAATTTTTCAAGCTTCCCTGATCCTGCTGGGGATAATTATAGATTTTATTTAGATGCTGATGGCGATGTTATCAATCGTTATAGAGATTATAACGGCTTTGAAGGAAACTCTCCAGTAAATGTTACCAATAATAATAGAGGAAACACAACTTTTCCAGATGTAGAGGATGTGAATCGTGACAATACCATGAATACGATTAATGCCTATTTTAAGTTTGAAGTGCCAATTCAGTATTATGGTGAAAATATTGCAGATGTCCCTGTAGGACAAAATTATATTGCAGATGTTAGACAAACTCAAAATATTGAATTGCCAAACGGTGAATCGGGTAGAGCTCGTTGGATCTTATACAAAATTCCAATTTTAGAATTCACTAATGACAACAAAGTGGGACCAATTAGCGATTTTCGTTCGATTCGTTTCATGAGAATGTACATGACAGGATTTAGAGATCAGGTTACATTGCGTTTTGGTGCACTTGATTTAGTACGTGGCGAATGGCGAAGATTTACAGGAAATTTCGATACTTTAGATCCAGATCCTGAAGATGAAAATACAGGTTTTGATGTAGTATCGTTAAACATTCAAGAAAACGGTCAGCGTTCACCAATCCGATATGTAACACCTCCTGGAGTTGTTCGTGAGCAATTGTACAATAACAATACCGTAATTAATCAAAACGAGCAATCACTTTCTTTACGTGTCTATGATAAATTAGGCGGTACAGTAAATGGTTTAGAGCCAAACGATTCAAGAGCCGTGTTTAAAAATGTTAGTGTAGATATGCGTCAATTTAAGAAATTACGTATGTTTTTACATGCTGAAGCCGTTAGAGAAAATGATTTGCAAGATGACGAATTGGTTGCTTTTATTCGTTTTGGAAATGACTTTACAGATAATTTCTATCAAGTCGAAATTCCGCTAAAAGTTTCTCCTTTTGGATCTTCAACACCAGAAGCTGTTTGGCCAGCCGAGAATGAAATTGAATTACCATTAAGTTTGCTAACCGCTTTAAAATCTAAAAAAATATCGAATGCTTTGGCTGCTCCTGATCTTGATGGAATTAATTTCTTAAACGAACAAGATTTAGGTTCTTCAAATGACAGATTAACATTAGGGATAAAAGGAAATCCAAACTTTGGGTTGGTTAGAACTCTTATGATTGGTTTAAAAAATAGAACAGGAGAAATTCAACGAGGTGAAGTTTGGTTTAACGAACTTCGTATGTCTGATATGGATAATGAGGGAGGATATGCTGCTATTGCCAATTTAGATACCAACTTGGCTGATTTTGCTAATATCTCGGCAACAACTCGAATTAGTACCATTGGTTTTGGATCTCTAGAACAAGGGCCAAACGAAAGAAGTAGAGAAGATGTTTTTCAATATGATATTGTTTCTAATGTTAATTTAGGGAAGTTACTACCAAAGACTTGGAAAGTAAATCTGCCTTTAAATTATGCTGTGGGTGAAGAAACGATAACTCCAAAATTCGATCCTTTTTACCAAGATATCGAGCTGAACCAGTTATTAAATCTTACTTCAGATCCAACTCAAAGAGCTAACATTGAGCAAAGAGCTATTGACTATACAAAACGTACTAGTTTCAATTTGATAGGAGTTAAAAAGGAAAAAAATCCAGAAAAAAAATCCAGAATTTACGATGTTGAAAATTTAACGTTGTCATATTCCTTAAATGAAACAGAACATCACGATTATGAGATTGAAAATTTAACAGATAAACAAAATAGAACTTCAGTAGATTACGCTTATGCTTTCAAATCTAAGCCTATAGAGCCATTTAAAGATTCTAAATTTTTCAAGAAAAGTGGGTACTATAAAATGTTAAGTGATTTTAATTTTAATTATTTACCCTCAAATATTTCCTTTAGTTCTAATATTATTCGTCAGTTTAATAAACAACGTTTTAGATTAGTTGACGTTCAAGGTATTGGTTTGGGCGATTTATACCGAAGAAATTACTTCTTCAATTACACATATGGTTTCAATTACAATATAACAAAATCATTAAGGATGAATTATACGGCATCCTCAAATAATATTGTTCGAAATTATTTAGATGAAAACAATCTACCTATTGATGGTTTAGATATTTGGGATGATTATTGGAACATTGGAGAATCTAATCAGCACAACCAACAATTGGTAGTGAATTATGATTTACCTATCAACAAAATCCCAATTTTTAGCTTTGTCAAGTCGACATATACTTACACAGGAGATTATAACTGGCAACGTGCTTCAGATGCATTTTCTACCATTACAGGTCAAGATGGGAATATATACGCGCTGGGAAATACAATTCAAAATGCCAATTCGCACAAGCTAAATACTACTTTTAATATGGATGCATTTTATAAGTATGTTGGTTTAACTAAAACAAAAAGAATTAAAAATAGACCTACAACTCCAAGGGGTAAGAATGCAGCTCCTAAGCCTGGTCAGCAAGTGACTGCTCCTAGAACTAATATTTCTAATGAAAGAAGTGTTTTTATGACAGGATTAATTGGAGTATTCACGAGTGTGAAAAACATTCAAGTAAATTACAATGAAAATAATGGAACGGTTCTTCCGGGTTATCTTCCAGGGTTAGGTTTCTTTGGTTCATCTAAACCTACATTAGGATTTGTTTTTGGTAGTCAATCGGATGTTCGTTATGAAGCAGCAAGAAATGGATGGTTAACATCATTTCCAGAGTTCAATCAAAACTTTACTCAGGTAAAAAACCAAAAGTTAAATTTAACTGCAAAAGTGGATTTATTTCCAGACTTAACAATCGATTTAGCTGCAGATAGAACTTATGCAAATAATTATTCTGAGCAATACGACATTACATCTGGTCAATATAATTCTCGCTCTCCTTATGATTTTGGGAATTTCAATATTTCTACTATTCTTATTAAAACAGCATTTACTCAAAGTGATGTTAATTTTTCAGAATCTTTTCAGCAATTCCGAGATAATAGGTTAATTGTAGCAAATCGATTGGCAGAACGATATTATAATGGTGGTGCATTTATTAGAGATGCAGAAGGCTATCCTGTAGGTTTTGGAAAAAATAGTCAGCAAGTATTGTTACCTGCTTTCATAGCAGCATATTCAGGTCAGGCAGCTCAAAGTGTTTCAACAGGTATTTTTAGAAATGTTCCATTGCCTAACTGGACTGTTAAATATACTGGCTTAATGCGATACAAATGGTTTAAAGATAATTTCAGAACTTTTTCTATTCAACACGGCTATAGAGCTAGTTATAATATTAATGCTTTTAGAACTAATTTGAATAATTCACCTTTTGATGCTAATGGTAATTTATTTGCTTCAAAAATCATTTCTAACGTTAACTTAACAGAGCAATTTAATCCATTAATCAAAGTAGATATGACTCTTAAAAATTCTTTCAAGTTATTAGCTGAAGTTAAAAAAGAAAGAACTTTGAATATGAGTTTTGATAATAATTTATTGACAGAAGTGAGCTCGTTTGAATACATTTTTGGACTTGGTTATAGAATTAAAGATGTTACTTTAAATTCAGCTTTAGCCGATAATGCAAGTGGGGTTATAAAAAGTGATATTAATATCAAAGCTGATTTTTCCCTACGTAAAAACAACACGATTGTTCGTTATTTAGATTACGACAATAATCAATTAGGTGGCGGGCAAGATTTGTGGTCTTTACGCCTTATGGCTGATTATTCATTTAGTAGAAATTTAACTGCTATTTTCTTTTACGATCATCAATTTTCTCAGGCTGTAATATCTACATCATTTCCTATTACGAATATACGTAGTGGTTTTACGCTTCGTTACACTTTTGGAAATTAGTAAAACATATCAATAATAAGTTTGAAATAGAAATTCAAAAAAATAACAAAAACCTTTTTTTCTATTCAATAAATAAAATTACATTTGTACTTCAAAAAATTTAACCAAATGAATATACCAGCTAATTTAAAATACACAAAAGACCACGAGTGGGTTTCAATTGAAGGAGATATTGCAACTGTAGGAATTACAGATTTCGCTCAAAAAGAATTGGGTGATATTGTCTATGTTGAAGTTGAAACTTTAGATCAAACTTTAAATAAAGATGAAGTTTTTGGAACAGTTGAAGCTGTTAAAACGGTTTCTGATTTATTTTTACCATTATCAGGAGAAATTATTGAGTTTAATGATAACTTAGAATCTAGCCCTGAAAATGTTAATTCGGATCCTTACGGGGACGGTTGGATGGTAAAAGTAAAGATTTCAGACGCTTCTGAGATTGATACATTATTGTCAAGTGAAGATTATAAAGCACTTATCGGAGCTTAGTTCTTTTTTAATAGCTGCGAGCTGGACTGTATTTATTACAATTTCAAGCTTAATTAGTTCTGATGAAATATCAAAAGCAGGAATTTCCGTCAACGATAAAGTTGTGCATTTTCTTTTTTATTTTTTATTGGTGCTATTTTGGAGTTTCGCAGTGAACAAAAAACGTTTCAATTTTAAATCTGAAATGTTAATTGTTTTCTTTGGCACTATGTATGGCATAATTATTGAAGTTTTGCAATATCAATTAACAAATACAAGAAGTGCCGATGTATGGGATGTTTTGGCTAATTTTTTCGGAGCTTCCTTTAGTATGTTCACTATGTATTTAGTTAAAAAATAATTTTTTTAATATTTTTTTTAAACATTTCTAATATTAACTATATTAGCACCTCAAAATTTAAGTTATGGAAGTAAAGAAAAATCCTAATGTAGATCCGAAGAGAAATAGTTCTCTCTATTTTCTTGTAGGGCTTACAGCGGTTTTGATTTTAACTTACGTGAGTATAGAGTTAAAATCGGAAGACCCTAGAACAGTTGTGGAAAAAATCGAAATCGTTGACAATATGATGGGAGATGAAGAGGAAGTAATCCTTACCATGCCACCAGCTCAAAAATTACCACCACCACCACCACCAGCTCCAGAAGTTATTCAAGTTGTAGATAATAAACAAATTATCGAAGATAAAAAAATTGAAACTACTGAAGTTAATGAAAACAAACCAGTTGTAGTAGCTCAAACCTCTTCAAATTATGGAGATGAAGGAGGAACTGCTGAGGAAATTGATGAAGAATTACCCTTCGCTGTAATTGAAGATGCTCCTATTTTCCCAGGTTGTGAAAATGTGCCAAAAAACCAAAGATCTGCTTGTTTCGAAGAACAAATCAGAAAGTTTGTTGGTAAAAACCAGCAATATCCAGAAAAAGCAATGGAGGATAACATTCAAGGTCGTGTTTCAGTTGTTTTTGTAATTGATAAAGATGGAAGTATTACGAATGTACAAGCTCGTGGGCCTAAAGGAGGAGAACTTTTAGAAAAAGAAGCTTTACGAGTAATTTCTAAATTGCCTAAAATTAAACCAGGATTACAAAGAGGAAAACCGGTGAAAATTAAATTCAGTATTCCGTTTGTATTTAGATTACAATAATATTAAATCCCAACAATTAGTTGGGATTTTTTTTGGCATGTATATTGTATAGATTGAGTTAAAATGAGTAACCATTTAATCTATATAATCATGAAAGCAAATGTAGAATTCCCTAAAAGAATCAAAAATAGTTTTATCTATTTTCAAATTGGATTGATCGCTGTAATGTTAGTAGTGCTATTTATTCTTGAGTTTAATTTTAAGAATGACAGTATTAAATCAAGATTTAATTCAAATGATGGCATTACAAGTGAAGTTGCTTTTTTTTATAATCCAGCGCCAACAACTCAATCTCAAAATACTCCAAAAAATGGCGTTATTGAGGTTTCAAGATGGGTAGACGTCTTTAAACCTACTTTAGAAGATACAAAACAAAGTAGTGAGAATTCGAATCCAGTAGCTCAAGATAATGGTTTGAATAATTCAAACAACTCTAATTTATCAACTCATAATTCTCCATTGCCAATTGCGAATCCAGTTGATGAAGAAATTCCAACTGCATTTACTGTCGAACAGTTACCGATGTTTCCAGAATGTGTAGGGTTAGATAGAGAAGATCAAAAAGAATGTTTTGATGAACAATTAGCGAAATCTGTTATGAAAAATTTAATCTATCCTGATGAAGACTTGGAACAAGGAAAACAAGGTATAGCAGTAGTAGAATTCATTATTAATGAAAATGGAGTTATAACAAATGTTGCGGCTCCAAATAATAAGAGGGCTACTTTAAAAATGCAAAAAGCTGCAGAAAGAGCAGTAAATAGAATTCCAAAATTAATTCCTGCAAAACAAGGAGATAAGAAGGTGAAAATTAAATATTCTATCCCAGTTGTTTTTAAAATGAGATAGAGAAATAATATTCTTGTAAAAAGTCCCATTTCGGTGGGATTTTTTTATTTTTACACTTTATAATATTAGAAAAATGAACATAAAACAATATTTAGATTCGACCTATCTTAAAACCGCAGAACAAGCGAATATTTCAGAAAATGAAAATACTGAAATAGTTAAGAAATGTATTCAAGAAGCTATTGACAATAACTTTAAATTGATCATGATTCGTCCTGATAAAGTTACGCTAGCCAAAAAAATGATTGATGAGGCGCATTCAAAAGTAACTATTGGAACCGTTATTGATTTTCCATTAGGCAACGGAACTTTAGAA
>JAHRWO010000368.1 GCA_019105125.1 Flavobacterium sp. | reverse complement strand
TTCCAAATTATGTTTAATGAACTTTAGCATAACTTTTATTTTTTAACTTGAGTATCTGTCCCTAATCTTTGTAAGTATGCAATCAAAGCTACAATCTCTCTATCTTTTAATGGTGATGTTGTATTTCCACCAAAAGATTTCTTAATATCAGGGTTAGCTAACAAGTTTGCTTCAATCTTGCTTGCTTGTTCATCCATGTGTTTAAGTGCATTATTGATCTCAGCTTCGGTATAAGGAACACCCAATTTAACCATAACTCTCATTTTATCTTGAGTTGATGATTTATCTAATTCATCCTTAATTAACCATTGGTATCTTGGCATAATAGATTTCTCATTTAACCCTTGAGGATCGTACATATGATTAAAATGCCATACGTCATCTCTACCACCATTAAACGGTTTCCCTTTAACACCTTCACGAGCTAAATCTGGTCCTGTACGTTTTGAACCCCATAAGAATGGATGGTCATAAACAAATTCTCCTGCTTTAGAATAATCACCATAACGTTCTACTTCTGAGCGGAATGGACGAATCATTTGAGAGTGACATCCTACACAACCTTCACGGATGTATAAATCTCTACCTTCTAATTCAAGTGGCGTATAAGGTTTTACTGATGAAATTACAGGAATATTAGATTTTACTAAAATAGTTGGTAAAATTTGGATTAAACCTCCAATTAAAATTGCAATTGTAGTTAAAATCATGAATTGAACTGGTTTTCTTTCTAACCAAGAGTGTAATTTCTCGCCTTTTAAACGATTTGGAGAAATCACAGCTAAAGCTGGAGCTTCTGCCAATTCATTTTCTACAGGAGAACCTTGTCTAACCGTTCTTATGATGTTATACACTAAAACAATAACTCCTGTAAGGTATAAAGTACCACCAATAGCACGCATCCAATACATTGGCATTAACTCGGTTACTGTTTCAAGGAAGTTTCCATACTGTAAAGCACCTCCATCTGGTTTAAATTGTTTCCACATAGAAGCTTGAGTAAATCCAGCAACATACATTGGAAGTGAATATAAAATAATACCTAAAGTACCAATCCAGAAATGGAAATTCGCTAATTTTTCAGAGAATAATTTTGTTTTCATCATTCTTGGTACTAACCAATAAATCATACCAAATGATAAGAAACCATTCCAAGCTAAAGCCCCAACGTGAACGTGAGCAATAATCCAATCTGTATAGTGTGCAATAGCATTTACATTTTTTAAAGATAACATTGGTCCTTCAAAAGTTGCCATACCATAACCTGTAATTGCCACTACGAAGAATTTCAATACAGCATCAGTACGAACTTTGTCCCAAACTCCTCTTAAAGTTAATAATCCATTAATCATACCACCCCAAGATGGAGCAAGTAACATTACAGAAAATACAACTCCTAAATTTTGAGCCCAATCTGGTAGTGCAGTATATAATAAGTGGTGAGGTCCAGCCCAAATATAAATGAAGATCAACGACCAAAAGTGAATAATTGATAATCTATAAGAATAAACAGGACGATTTGCTACTTTTGGTACAAAGTAATACATCATACCTAAGAATGGAGTAGTTAAGAAGAATGCCACCGCATTGTGTCCGTACCACCATTGTACTAAAGCATCTTGAACACCAGCATAAACTGAATATGATTTCATTGCAGAAACTGGTAATTCTAAACTGTTAAAAATATGAAGAACAGCTACCGTTACAAATGTTGCGATGTAAAACCAAATAGCTACATAAATATGACGTTCTCTTCTTTTAATAATGGTTCCAATCATGTTGATACCAAATACTACCCAAATAAGGGCAATTGCAATATCTATTGGCCATTCTAATTCGGCATATTCTTTTGAAGTAGAATAACCTAATGGTAAAGAAATTGCTGCAGCTACAATAATTAACTGCCATCCCCAAAAGTGAATTTTACTCAAAAGGTCGCTAAACATTCTTGCTTTTAATAATCGTTGCATCGAGTAATAAATACCTGCAAACATTGCGTTTCCAACGAAGGCAAAAATGACCGCATTGGTGTGTAAAGGTCGTAAGCGTCCAAAACTTAAAAACGATATGCCGCTAGTTAAGTTTGGAAACAAAAATAGGAAAGCTAAAATAAGCCCTACTAACATCCCCACTACCCCGAAAACGATACTAGCGTAGATGAAATTCCTTACAATTTTGTTGTCGTAATAAAATTGTTGCTTCTCCATAAATTAGATTGATTTTTGTTTTTCTGTTTGTATTAATTTGTTTGGATTTTCTTTTTTCACAATTTCATCATCAAATAACATTCTGACTGATGGGGTATAATCATCATCATATTGGCCACTTTTAACTGCTTTAATAAAAGCACCTAAAAAGACTATAGCAACTACTATACTAATTGTGATTAATAAATAAATGACACTCATACCTTAAATTGTGTTAACAAAGTTACTTCCACTCGTTTTTATAAAACATGACTTTTATCATGTATTAAAATTTTCTTAAATTTAATAAATTTATTTCTTTCCAGCATACAAATTTGTAAGAATTGTTACAAAACTTACAATTGTTATTGTACTGAGCGGCATAATGATAGCTGCTACAATAGGATCTAAAGCCCCAGTTACGGCGTAACTTAATCCTATAACATTATATAATAAGGAAAGTCCAAAACTCATATAAATCGTCTTCATGGCATTTTTAGAATAGCGCATAAAAAAGGCTATTTTATCGAATTGTGTTGCATCTAATATCCCATCACAAGCAGGAGAAAATACATTTACGTTTTCTGAAATGGATAATCCTAAATTACTTTGCGCTAATGCTCCAGCATCGTTTAACCCATCCCCTACCATCATTACATTTTTACCTTCTTTTTGTAATTGTTCAATGTATTGTAGTTTTTGCTCGGGTTTTTGATTGAAAACTAA
>JAHRWO010000298.1 GCA_019105125.1 Flavobacterium sp. | reverse complement strand
GACCACAACTAAAAGAAAAGTACGATAATTATATCAACGGAAAATGGACAGCGCCTTCAACAGGGCAATATTTCGAAGTACTTTCGCCAGTAGATGGAAAATTAATGGCAAAAGCAGCGCATTCGGCTAAAATGGATGTTGAAATGGCTGTAAATGCAGCTGACGAAGCATTCAAAACATTTAGCCAAACTTCGGCTACAGAAAGAAGTATTATGTTGAACAAAATCGCAGACAGAATTGAAGCTAATTTAGAATACATCGCTGCGGTTGAAACGTTGGATAACGGTAAAGCCATTCGAGAAACCATGGCAGCAGATATTCCGTTAGCAATTGACCACTTTAGATATTTTGCAAGTGTAATTCGTGCTGAAGAAGGTTCGATTACCGAATTAGATAAAGATACGGTTTCTATCATCGTACATGAGCCAATTGGAGTTGTAGCCCAAATTATTCCTTGGAACTTCCCAATTTTAATGGCAGTTTGGAAATTAGCACCCGCTTTAGCTGCAGGAAATTGCGTAGTGTTGAAACCAGCAGAAAGCACACCAATTTCAATTATGGTATTGATGGAAATAATTGGTGATTTAGTTCCAGCAGGAGTTATCAATGTTATCAATGGTTTTGGAGCGGAGTTAGGAAGAACTTTGGTAACCAATCCAAAAGTATGTAAAGCAGCATTTACAGGTTCGACTGCTACTGGTAGAATGGTAATGCAATATGCTACTGAAAATATTATTCCAGTTACGTTAGAATTAGGAGGAAAATCACCAAATATTTTCTTCCCATCAGTTATGGATGCCGATGATGAATTTTTAGATAAAGCTCTAGAAGGAGTTGCTCTTTTTGCCCTAAATCAAGGAGAAATTTGTACGTGTCCGTCTAGATTATTGATTCACGAATCGATTTATGATAAATTTATCGAAAGAGTATTAGAACGAGTTAAAGCAATTAAAACAGGTAATCCGTTAGATCCTACGGTGATGATGGGTGCTCAAGCTTCACAAATTCAAAAAGATAAAATTCTTTCGTACATTAAATTAGGTAAAGAAGAAGGTGCTGAATTGTTATGTGGTGGCGATGTGAATCATTTAGGTGGCGATTTAGAAGGAGGATATTACATTCAACCTACTTTATTCAAAGGACACAACAAAATGCGTATTTTCCAAGAAGAGATTTTTGGACCTGTGTTAGCGGTTACAACTTTTAAAACTACAGAAGAAGCATTAGAAATTGCTAATGATACCATGTACGGATTAGGAGCAGGCGTTTGGACGCGAGATGCACATGAATTATATCAAGTTCCAAGAGCTATTCAAGCAGGACGTGTTTGGGTAAACCAATATCACGCTTATCCAGCGGGAGCGCCATTTGGAGGTTACAAACAATCAGGAATTGGTAGAGAAAATCACAAAATGATGTTAGACCATTACCGTCAAACTAAAAACATGTTGATTTCTTACAACAAAAACAAATTAGGATTCTTTTAGTAGATAATTTTTAATTTAAAGTCGCGATTCATGATTAATGTTATTTTGAACTCGCGACTTTTTTATTTGTAAACTATGGAAAAAATAAAACGATTAGAAGCTACCGAAAAAGCAATAGAATTGATCAAAATGCTATCGGATAAGTTTGGTGATTTGATGTTTTATCAAGCAGGCGGTTGTTGTGAAGGAACGCAGCCACAATGTTTTGAAAAAGGCGGATTTTATTTGCGTTATGGTGATGTTTGTATTGGAACTCTTCAAGGATTTGAATTTTGGGTCGACAAAGATTTGTTCGAATATTGGAAACACGCTCATTTTACTTTAGATGTAACGGATGGAATAGGAGCAGGCGGTTTTTCATTAGAAACACCTTACGGAAAAACATTCAAAGTAAATTACAGATTATTTACCGAAGAAGAAGTTCAGAATTTAGAGGAAACTAGGTTGAATGAGTAATGCTATTCACTAATCACTCTTTTACCCATTGTAATTCATCAATTGATATTGCTTCGGAGTAACACCTTCATATTTTTTGAATAATCTAATAAAGTAATTGCAGTCTTCAAAACCAGTAGCATACGAAACTTCATTGACTTGAATGTTGGGATTACTCAATAGTTTTTTGGCGTATTTTATCTTTTCATTCAAAATATATTCAATTGGACTCATGCCTAATTCTCTTTTGAAATAGCGATAAAATGAAGTCGTACTCATACACGCTTTATCGCTCAAATCTTTCAAATTGATGGTTTCTCTGATATTATTTTTGATGTACTCAATCGCAGGAGTAATAGGACTATTGCTATCGATGAATTTTTCGTTTTCAAAACGTTTGGTGGTTTGCGTTTGAATGATTCGGATTATCAATTCTTGAAGCGTTAAATCGGCAAGTGCGTCTTTGGTTAACGAATTGCCCATGCATTCTTTAATCAACTTATTGATGGTTCCAGCTAATTCTACATTGTTGTAAAAGAAATAATTTTCGTGGTCTAATTTCCACAAATTGTTTTTTCCTTCTTTTGGATATTTCTCATTTAAAAAATCCAAGGTATTTGAAATGATTTTATGATCAATAGCTAAAGCGATGCATTGGGTGGGGTTCTCTTTTGACGCTTCAGGAAAATCAATTTTCATCTCTGCATTCGATGGAACTATAACGGTTTCTCCAGGTAAGTATTCAAAACTAGGATCTTCAAATAGATGCATCACTTTCTTACCTCTAAGCATACTGGTTACTACTAAATCATTGAATTTTAGAGGAACTAAATCCGATTTTTCGTAAGTTTCAAAAATGTTCAATTCACAATGATCTAAGGAGAAAATGGTACGATTTTCAACCAAAGTTTTTAATGACTTTTCTTGCGTTAAGGTGGGGGTAAATAGTAACGCTTTATTTGGCATAATTTTAATAAATAATTACCCTAAATTACAAAAACAAAAATAAAATAGATATAAAATCCTAAAAATTAACAATTCTTAATCATCGATTTAAAAGATTTCGAATTAAAAATAAAAAAACCTCTAACTTTAAAGATAGAGGTTTTAAATTGGTTTATTAGTTTTTAGAAAGAGAATTTCAAATAGAATTCATTAGAGCCATTTGCTCTTCCTAAAAGTTCTTTTCTCAAGCTATATTCATAAGCATAACCTAACATAAATTTTTTACTGATTTTAATTTTAGCCAAACCAGCAAGAGATTTATCAGTACGATATGTTGCTCCTAAATGAAAGCCTTCGTTAATT
>JAHRWO010000290.1 GCA_019105125.1 Flavobacterium sp. | reverse complement strand
CAAACTTTAGAGTATTCTTACGATACATTAGCGGCTCGTTTACGAGAACTTTCTTTCTTAAATAAAGGAATTACGATCACTTTAACAGATAAACGTGATATCGACGATAAAGGGCAACCAAGAACTGAAACTTTTCATTCTCAAGAAGGTTTAAAAGAATTCGTTAAGTTTTTAGATGGAAATCGTGTGCCAATTATTGGTCACGTAATTTCAATGGAACATGAAAAAGGTGAAATTCCAGTTGAGGTTGCTTTAATTTACAATGAAAGTTATTCAGAAAATATCTTTTCATATGTAAATAATATCAACACACACGAAGGAGGAACACACTTGCAAGGTTTTCGTATGGGATTGACGCGTACGTTGAAAAAATATGCAGATGCTTCTGGATTATTAGATAAATTAAAATTTGAAATTTCTGGAGATGACTTCCGTGAAGGTTTAACAGCTATTATTTCGGTAAAAGTGGCAGAACCTCAATTCGAAGGTCAAACGAAAACTAAACTTGGAAATAGAGAAGTAGTTTCTCCGGTTTCTCAAGCAGTTTCAGAAATGTTAGAAAATTATTTGGAAGAAAATCCAAATGATGCAAAAATCATTATTCAAAAAGTAATTTTAGCTGCTCAAGCACGTCACGCTGCCAAAAAAGCACGTGAAATGGTGCAACGTAAAACCGTAATGGGTGGCGGTGGATTACCAGGTAAATTATCAGATTGTTCTGAGCAAGATCCAGCAAAATGTGAAATTTTCCTTGTCGAGGGAGATTCGGCAGGAGGAACTGCAAAACAAGGTCGTGACAGAGCTTTTCAAGCAATTTTACCATTGCGAGGTAAGATTTTGAATGTTGAAAAAGCAATGCAACATAAAGTGTTTGAAAACGAAGAGATTCGTAATATTTTCACTGCTTTAGGAGTTACAATTGGTACCGAAGAAGATAGTAAAGCTTTGAATCTTTCTAAATTACGTTACCACAAAGTAGTGATTATGTGTGATGCCGATGTAGATGGTTCTCACATTTCAACATTGATTCTAACATTCTTCTTTAGATTTATGAAAGAATTAATCGAAGGCGGTCACGTTTATATTGCAACACCACCTTTATATTTGGTTAAAAAAGGAAACAAAAAAGAATATGCTTGGAACGATGATCAACGTGATTTAGCTAACGAAAGAATGGGCGGAAGTGCTGCAATTCAACGTTATAAAGGTCTTGGAGAGATGAACGCAGAGCAATTATGGGAAACAACATTAAACCCAAATTACAGAACTTTGCGCCAAGTTACAATTGATAGTTTAACAGAGGCGGATAGAGTTTTCTCTATGTTAATGGGAGATGAAGTACCACCTCGTAGAGAATTTATCGAGAAAAATGCTGCTTACGCAAAAATTGACGCGTAAATCGGTTACTATAATAAGTCTAGTTGCAGCTTTCTTTTTTACGCAAAAAGTTAAGGCGCAAACTACTCCAGAGGAAATTGAACAAATAGGGTATCTGTTATCAGATGCCCTTTTGTATTCGGAGCAATATATAGTGCCGGCTACTGATGCTGCGGTTTATCAAGCTTCTGCAGCTTGGATGATGTCACCTAAGAAGCGAAAAAAATGGGATGTGAGTTTAGGTTTACATACCAATATCTTTTTTGTTACAAAAGCGGATAGAATTTTCCAAATTCAAAATTCTGATTTTCAATTTTTTGAGATTGAACGAGCGTCAACAGCTATTGTTCCAACGGCTTTAGGAAATGATAATCAAGTGTATTTGGTGGGTGAATTAGGAGGTGAACAAGTGCGTTTCAAAACTCCAGAAGGAATCAATCAAGAAACGGTGATTTATCCCTATTTACAAGGAGGGATCGAATTGCCTTACGGATTTGAGTTTATCGCTCGATATTCAACTAAAACCAAACTGAAAAGAGGGGATTACCAAGTGTATGGTTTCGGATTAAAACATAATTTTAGTCAGTATTTTCCAAAATTAGAAGCTAAAAATATTCACTTTTCTCTAGCAACTATTTATTCTAAAGAAGATATAAGTTTTGATTTTTTAGATATTAACACGGTTTACGGAAATTTGGGAATTAACAATTTAAATGGTTTGGTGGATACATTTCATTTTCAACTAAGTGCTTCTAAAGAATTCAAACGTTTCGAGTTGATTACTAATTTTATTGTAAATCATAGTTCGTTTGAATATGTAGTTAGTGGCGAAAAAGGTTCTATCGAAGAAGTAGTTCCAATTCAAAGTGTAATTAACGGACTTTTAGAGCGAATTGCAGAGGATAAAACGAATGTTTTAGGAGAAATTTCGGGTAGATATCAAATAAGCAAAATTTATCTGCAAAGTTCAATTGCTTTTGGTAAATTTGTAAACGCAAATATTGGAGTACAATATCAATTTTAATTTAACAATTTTAATATACACAACAAAATGAAAGTAACAATAGTTGGTGCGGGTAACGTAGGCGCAACATGTGCAGATGTTATTTCGTACAGAGGAATTGCAAGCGAAGTAGTATTAGTAGACATCAAAGAAGGTTTTGCAGAAGGTAAAGCGATGGATATCATGCAATGTGCTACCACAACTGTATTCAACACACAATTAAGCGGAACAACAGGAGATTACACTAAAACAGCAGGAAGTGATGTGGTAGTTATTACATCTGGAATTCCAAGAAA
>JAHRWO010000251.1 GCA_019105125.1 Flavobacterium sp. | reverse complement strand
TTTTGATGATGTAATGTTATTTGCTCAAAAAGCAGCTGCAGAATTGAAAAAAGTTCCAGGAGCATCAGAAGTAAAACTAACTTCAGAAGCCGGAAATCCTGAAATTAAAGTTCAGGTGGATCGTGATAAAATGGCAGCGTTAGGATTAAACCTTCAAACAGTTGGTTTAACAATGCAAACCGCTTTCAACGGAAATACTGATGGAAAATTTAGAGCAGGAGAATATGAATATGATATTAACATCAGATTCAATGAATATGATCGTTCTAACATTAATGATGTAAACAATCTGATTTTCGTAAACAACATGGGACAACAAATTAAATTATCTCAATTTGCAGAGGTTATTGAAAGTTCAGGTCCAAGCATGTTAGAAAGAAGAGACAAAAGTACCTCGGTTACGATTGAAGCGCAATCTGTAGGAAGACCATCTGGTACTATTGCAACTGAATGGGAATCTGTATTTTCAAAAATGGAACGTCCAACAGGAGTTAATTATGTTTGGGGTGGAGATATGGAAAATCAAACTGAAGGTTTTGGTACTTTAGGAATTGCGTTACTTGCTGCTATCATATTAGTTTACTTGGTAATGGTGGCGTTGTATGATGACTTTGTTACTCCATTTGTTGTATTATTCTCAATTCCGTTATCATTTATTGGAGCGTTATTTGCTTTGGCATTAACAAACAACTCACTTAATATTTTCACCATTTTAGGTATCATTATGTTGATTGGATTAGTAACGAAAAACGCGATTTTATTGGTTGACTTTGCTAATCACAGAAAAGAAGCAGGAGAAACAACTTTCAAAGCTTTAGTTCAGGCAAACCATGCACGTTTGCGTCCAATCTTAATGACTACTATTGCCATGGTAATTGGTATGATTCCAATTGCGCTTGCTAAAGGTGCTGCTGCCGAAATGAATAATGGTTTAGCATGGGTAATTATTGGTGGTTTGATTTCCTCTTTATTCTTAACATTAATTGTAGTTCCTGTAGTTTACGCTATAGTTGATAGTATTAGAGTGAAACTTGGAAGAGATGTTAAAGTAGATTATGACGCTTTAATGAAAGCTGATTATGACCATAAAGAATTAAGTGAGGATGGTTTTACACCAAAACACGAAATTTAAAATCAAGCATATAACAAAAAAGTCCCGATTTAATCGGGACTTTTTTTATACTTCAAATTGAATTAGTTTTTAACTAATACGTCTTTTGACCATTTTTTTACTTCTGCAATTCTGCTATCTGAAAAATCAACTTCTCTTAAAGAATCTTCGCTCCAAAAAAACCATTTTCTAGATTTAGCTCCTTTGTTATATTCCCCGATAGATTGTTTTGTACCATCTTCATTAAATGCAACCCATTTTCCATGTAATTTTCCGTCTAAGTAATATCCTTCTTGTTTTACTTGTCCGTTATCATAATAATATGTTGCTTTTACCATTTGGTCAACCACTTCAAATTTTGGTTTTACTTCTTGTGCAAATGACAAACTCGAAACCAATAAAACTACCGCAATTACTACTTTTTTCATACTCTTTTCTTTTTTAGGTTAACATTACAGTAACAAATATAAAATATATTTTACAATAAAAAAACTTTTACTTAACAATTTGGTAACATTAGACGAAAACTTAACATTGAAAAAGCCAATACGTAATGTATTGGCTTTAAATAGTATAACTACTTAGATAAAATTATTTCACTAAACTATCCAATAATTCCGTTAAAGATGCTGATGAAGGACGCGCTGCATCGGCTTTGATTACTTTTCCGTCAGGTCCAATTAAAATAAATCTTGGAATCGCATTAATTCCGTAAGCTTTGATGAAATCTGAAGTCCAGTTTTTATCAGCAAACAATTGGATTCCTCCTAATTCTTTAGACACAACCATTTTTTTCCACTTTTCATAATCTTTTTCTGTGTCTACAGAAATACTCACAAACTCAATGTTTTTTCCGTGATATTTTTCTTCTACTTTCTTTAAATGAGGAATTTCAGCAATACATGGTCCACACCAAGTTGCCCATACATCGATATACACATATTTTCCTCTTAAATCTTCCAATTTAGTTTTTCCACCTTTGTGGTTTTCGTAATCAAATGATGGAGAAACAATACCCTCCATTTTCTTAGCTGCCGCTTTTTGGTTATAATAATCTAATAAGAATTTCTCTTCTTGATCGAATGAAGGGCGTAGCATTTTTACTAAAGTCTCATCAAAACCTTTACCATCAATCATACTAATATCATTCGCTTTCTTTTTTGCTAATGCTTCTTTAAAAGTAGCTTCGTCAGCATCAAACAATGCTTCTAGATCCATTTCAAACTTCTCATCAGATAATGCTTTTTTAGCTAAATAATTGTTTTCATTAGCTCCTTTTCCTTTGTAAACAATAGTTTCATCAAAGTCTTTAGTATCTAGAGTTAAGGTTAAATCATAACCGTTTTTTAGAAACATTGTTGTTCCTTCGTTTCCATCATTCAAACGGTATAAGCCACCATCTTTTGATGCCTCGAAAGTAGTTTGAAATTCTCCTTTTTTATTAATTCCAACTTTTTGCTTAAAAGTTCTACCTGAAGAAATTGTAATTGTATCCGAAAATCTATTGGCGATTTTTACGTTTAAAGAAACGGTATTGGTTGTATTTTGAGCAAATCCAGAAAAAATTGCTACAAAAAACAAAATGAATGCTTTTTTCATGTTTTAAAAGTGTTATTTATTGTTTCAAATCTATTAAAATTAAACGAATAAAATTAATATTTGTTACTACATTTGCAAAAAATTTCAAGAAATGTACAGAAGTCATAACTGTGGCGAATTAAACGCTTCACACATCAATACAGAAGTTACCCTTGCAGGTTGGGTTCAAAAATCGAGAGATAAAGGATTTATGATTTGGGTCGATTTACGTGATCGATACGGAATCACGCAATTAATTTTCGATGAACAAAGAACCGACAAAGCCGTTATTGAAAAAGCAAAATCTTTAGGAAGAGAATTTGTTATTCAAATCAAAGGAACTGTTATTGAGCGTGTTTCTAAAAACCCAAATATGGCAACGGGTGACATTGAAATTTTAGTTTCTGAATTAACTATTTTAAACGAAGCACAATTACCTCCATTTACTATCGAAGACGAAACTGATGGTGGTGAAGACATTCGTATGAAATATCGTTATTTAGATATCAGAAGAAATCCGGTTAAAAACAACTTATTGTTCCGTCATAAAGTATCGATGGAAGTTAGAAAATATCTTTCTGACCAAGGTTTTTGTGATGTAGAAACTCCTTATTTAATTAAATCTACTCCAGAAGGTGCGCGTGATTTCGTAGTGCCAAGTAGAATGAACGAAGGGCAGTTTTATGCACTTCCTCAATCACCACAAACATTCAAACAGTTATTGATGGTAGGTGGAATGGATAAATATTTCCAAATTGTGAAATGTTTCCGTGATGAAGATTTACGTGCTGACCGTCAACCAGAATTTACACAAATCGATTGTGAAATGGCATTCGTAGAGCAAGAAGATATTTTAGATATGTTCGAAGGCTTAACGCGTCATTTACTAAAAGAAATCAAAGGAATTGAAGTAGATAAATTCCCAAGAATTACTTACGATTACGCCATGAAAACCTACGGTAACGACAAACCAGACATTCGTTTTGAAATGAAATTTGGTGAGTTAAATGCTGTTGCCCAACATAAAGATTTCCCAGTATTCAATTCAGCTGAATTAGTAGTCGGAATCGCTGCACCAGGTTGTGCAAATTATACAAGAAAAGAAATCGATGCTTTAATTGATTGGGTAAAACGCCCTCAAGTTGGAGCTTCGGGAATGGTATATGTAAAATGTGAAGAAGATGGAACTTTCAAATCATCGGTAGATAAATTCTACGATCAAGAAGATTTGAAAAAATGGGCTGAAATTACCAATGCTAAACCAGGTGATTTAATTTTAATTTTATCGGGTAATGCAAATAAAGTAAGAACACAATTATCAGCTTTAAGAATGGAAGTGGCTACTCGTTTAGGGTTAAGAAAATCTGACGAATTTGCACCATTATGGGTGGTTGATTTTCCATTATTAGAATGGGACGAAGAAAGTGGAAGATACCACGCAATGCACCATCCATTTACTTCTCCAAAACCAGAAGACATGGCATTAATTGAAACCGAACCAGGAAAAGTTCGTGCTAATGCTTATGATATGGTATTAAACGGAAACGAAATTGGCGGTGGTTCTATTCGTATTCACGATAG
>JAHRWO010000247.1 GCA_019105125.1 Flavobacterium sp. | reverse complement strand
TGGAAACGTCCAACCCACTATGTCATAAGAATCGAAGGGCGTTGTACTCACGTCTAAGCGATAACTAGGATTGCCAGGTAAAGCAAACCAATTGGCAGTAAATGAATTTGAAGAAATATTTGTTGCTGGGAAAGCAATTGGATTCATTTTGTATAACTGAAGGTTTTCAGTTCCAGTACCTGTGTAATAGCTAAAATCAGGAGTAGATCCACCAAAATATGTTAATCTATTAGAATTATTTCCTAAATTTTGAATTGTAACCTCAGTTCCCGAATATGTAATAGTCCAACGTTGAAAATTATTCGTAACAGATAAAAATAAATTAATTCCCCAATTTGTACCAGTATAGTTTAAGTAACGAGAACTTGACTCCGAATAAATAGTTTTCCCAGAACCGTTTGTCTCAACACGCCAAACTATAGCATTAGATGGATTTTGAATGGTACCTGATGAAGGATTAATAGTTTGCGCTAAAAGAACAGGTTCACCATCTCCAATTCCTTGAACATTACTCATTGCTCTAGTATTACTAGCATTAGTAATTACATAATACCCATCCGTCAACTCGGCCGATGAAGTAATTCTCGTAAAAGTACCCGTGCCAGAATACTGCGCATATGAAAAGTTAACAAATAAAAATGTTAAAAATAGTATCAAAAAAGACGATACCATTTTTTTGTTGAGAGAGATTGAAATAAATTTTAAATTCATTCTATTTTTTTTATATTTATCAGTAAATTTTATTTTTGGGCGTGCAAAATTACGTAATATTCAACAATTAACCTTAACCATTACACTTATATTCAACAATTTAAGAGACTGTTAACAATAGTTAATTCAAAATTAAATTGAACACAACCTTTTTAAAAGAAACAACTCTTTTATTTACAACAACTTAAAAGTAAAAACAAATTTATATATGAAAAAAAACTACTTATGGTTTTAAAGTTTTTCATATACATACAGTTTTTAGAATAATATTAATTTTTTTTATTATTACTTTTATTTTTTCAATTAATAGTACAAATTTAGGTTGAAGTCTAGAATTTAGGTAAAAAAAAAACTAGACAAAAATTAGATATGAGGTAAAAATAATTATGAAAATAAATGCGTTAAAGTATTGTTATAGTGTAGTTTTTTTAAAATTGTCTATTATTTGTCTATGTAATACAAATGACAAATTATTTAGAAAAAGGAGTAAAATGAAGAAAAAATTAAAATTTAATTGTCAATTCTTTTTTTTTATTTCAAAAAAACCCTATAATTTAGCATCAAATAAGTATGCTATGAGGTTAATTAAAATCTAGTTATTCAGAAAAAAAATTAAAAAAATAGATTTTATTATCAATACAAACCAAAAACTTAACAAAACAATTTTTGTTTTATGACGCTAAAAAAAACTCTAATCTCTCTATTTGTAATCTTTTTTGTATCTAGCTTTTATGCGCAAAAACAAGTAACTTACGACGATACGCAAAAAGTTTTCCAAGAAATTTTCACCAATCCTCAATTAGCAAAAAAAAAACTAGATATCTATGAGAAAATTACTTCTGAAAACAAAGATTCGATATACGGTTTAGTGCTTAATAATAAAGGAGTCTATAATGGGGTATTAGGCAATAATCAAAAATCGCTCGAATATTTTAAAAAAGCACTCCCCTTTTTTAGTTTAGACGTTGATAGACAAGTTAAAACACTCAATAACATTGCCATTTTATACCACAAGATGAATCAAATTGAGGAATCTATCAATACAACTCAAGAAGCTCTTAACCTAGCAAAAACAACAAAAAAAAATAATCTAATAGCTCTAGCTTATGGACACTACGCCACTTGTTATAGTGCATATGGCTCTTATAAAAATGCAGTAAAATATCTAATTAAAAGTATTGAATATTGGGAAAAATCACCAAAGCAATATGAAATATACACAGCAATCGAGAAACAAAAATTAGGAAACCTGTACAACAAAATGGGCAACTACGAATTTGCTATTGAATTATTTAATTCGGTTTTACCCATAATGAAGAAAAACGAGCGACTAGATGCCTACTATTTAACTCTTATTTCCAAATCAGAATCGTTATTACAACAAAAGAAATACGGTGAGGTTTTAAAAAATGTAGCGATTGCCGAAAAAGGGTTGATCAAATTCAATAACAACATTTATAATCAATACCTGCACGACATCAAAGGGAATACCTATTTAGAAATAAATCAAATAGAAAAAGCACATAAAGAATATCAAAAAAACCTCGAAATTGCATTGGCTAATCAAATTCCAAATGGCGTACACAGTTTCTGTGTCTTTGCTAATAAAGTAATCGAAATAAATTCACCTTTAATGGAAAATTGGCTAAAAATTGCAGAAAAAAAAGAATTTCAAGACCTGTTAATAATTGCACCCTTAGATAAGCAGTTGGAATATCATAAAACAATCTCAAAAGTTGCCAAAAGAAAAAAAAACATTGATAGTTATTTAAAGCATTTTGATTTAATTGAGAAATTGAAAGATTCAATAGCCAATAGAAACAATTTTGTTGAAACCATAGCTTTACAAACTCAATATCAGGTTAATCTAAAAAAACATGAGAATACAATTTTATCACAAAAGCTAAATATTGAAAAATCAAAGTCAATAAAAACTGTACTAATGAGCTTATTAACAATAACTCTATTAGTTCTTTTTATTATCTGGAAAAGTTTTAAAAATAAATATAACAAAGAAAAATTAAAAGCAACTGAATTAGAAAAAAATTTAATCAAAGAACAATTAGCTAATGCTAAAAAAAATAGTGAAATAGAAAAAAATCGCATAAAGGAACAAGAGCGAGAAATTGTTGAATTAACTGCTTTAACTATTGAAAAAGAGGAAATGGTGTCGCATATTCTTGATTTGATAGAGGCAAACAAAAACAAGCAAGCCATACTAGAACTCAAAAGAAGTAAACCTCACAAAGGGTATTGGAAAAAAATTGTTGAAAAAATAAATTCAATTGATGCTGAGTTTATCAATCACCTATCGGAACAATATCCTTTTTTGACTCAGGGAGATTTAGAGTTTTGCAGCTTAGTTAAAATGAACCTAAGCTCAAAAGAAATAGCAAGTATCTTACAGATTAACGTTGAAAGTGTTTTTACAAAAAAATACAGATTACAAAAAAAATTGGAACTTAATCAAAATAGTGATCTAAGAAATTGGTTAATGGAGTTAAGTAATAAATACTACGAGTCAAACTCAATAAAATAAAACGACTATCACATCATAGGAACATGTTATCTATATTTAAAAATAAACCCACCTTAAGGGAATTAATCCCAAATGATTTTGTCGACATACATTCACACATGTTGCCTGGAATTGACGATGGTGCTAAAGAAATAAACGACACAAAAAATCTATTTGAAGCTGTAAAACAAATCGGATTCAAGAAGATCATTACAACACCACACACCATGACTTCGGTTTGGGAAAACACCACAGAAAGTATTACTGATGCTTATAATCTAGTAAAATCTTCATTTCCAAATTATGTTGTTGATTTAAATTTAGGGTATGCTTCTGAGTATTTTTTAGACGAGAACCTCATAAAACTAGCGAACCAAAATAAATTACTTACACTGAAAAGTAATTTCGTATTGATAGAATTATCATTTATTAGTCCGCCCATACAACTTTATGACTATCTTTTTGATTTACAACTAAAGGGATATAAATTAGTATTGGCTCATCCTGAAAGATATCTCTATTTACACAATAAAAAAGAAGAATTTAAAAGATTGAAAAAAGCAGGGTGTCAATTTCAATTAAATTTGTTGGCTACTGTAGGCTATTATGGCAGAGAGGTACAAGAAATAACAGACTATTTATTAAAAAATGAGATGTATGACTTTGTAGGTTCAGACATCCATAACATGAAACATGTTGCGGCGTTTGGTAATAAAATAGGATGTAAACAGAAAAATAATTTAGAAAAAGTAATAGAACAAAACCAAGTATTCTTATAATGTCCACCCCATAGAGACATTTGTCGGCAATATTGTGCATTTCATCGGCAATTGTAGTAAAATATACGAGTTTTGAGTACCTTTGCAAATATTTCATAACAAAAACATGACAAATAAAACCAAAATTTGGTTATCGTCTCCTCATATGGGAGGAAATGAACAAAAATATATTCAAGAAGCCTTTAACAACAATTGGATTGCCCCTTTGGGGCCTAATGTAACGGGTTTAGAAGAAGATTTAAAAAACTATTTAAACACAACAAAGGAAATTGCTGCATTAAGTTCTGGAACAGCAGCAATTCATCTAAGTTTAATTTTACTTGGCGTGAAAACGGGTGATGAAGTTCTATGTCAAAGTCTTACATTTTCCGCATCTGCTAACCCAATCATCTATCAAGGCGCCACACCCATTTTCATTGACAGTGAAAATGAAACTTGGAACATGTGTCCTAATGCATTAGAAGAAGCTATTATAGACCGCATAAATCAAGGAAAAAAGCCGAAAGCTATTATTGCAGTACATCTTTATGGAATGCCATTTAATGTAGATGCAATAACATCTGTAGCAATAAAGTATGATATCCCACTAATTGAAGATAGTGCAGAAGCATTGGGAAGTACTTACAACGGGAAAAAATGTGGTACGTTTGGCACGTTTGGAATTTTATCGTTCAATGGAAATAAAATTATCACAACTTCTGGAGGTGGAGCTTTAGTGTGTTCTGACAAACATGTAAAAGATAAAGCTGTTTTTTTTGCAACACAGTCAAGAGATAATGCACCTCATTATCAACACTCTGAAATAGGATACAACTATAGAATGAGTAATGTTTGTGCAGGAATCGGAAGAGGTCAAATGGAAGTAATTGACTTACGAGTTGCCCAAAGAAGAAAAATGCAGGCATTTTATAAAGAATTGTTTGATTCATATTCTGAAATATCCATACTTAATGAACCTTCAAAGGAATATTTTTCTAACCATTGGCTGACTGCAATTCTAATGAAATCAGAGAAGCAAAGAGAAGATTTAAGATTGGCGTTAGAAAAAGAAAATATTGAATCAAGACCCATTTGGAAACCTATGCATTTACAACCTGTTTTTGAAAAATATCCATATTATGGTAAAAAAAATGCAGAAACAATCTTTCAAAACGGATTATGTTTACCATCAGGTTCTAATCTAAATGAGGAGGACAAAGAAAGAATAAAAAAGGCTATTATATTGCAGTTAAATAATTAAAAAACTGAAAATTGAGAAAAATATTAGATCGAATCTGTCAATTGATCATCACCAAGAATATATTCACCTTTGGCTACACACCAAGATGGATAATATTCAGTATTGATGTATTTCTCTTAATTGTAGCTAACTTACTAACCTACAATTTATTAAAAAGTCTTACTGCCAATTTCTACGATGTACTTTCACCATTAGAAAGATACAGCTTAGTAACTATTATCAATATTTTTTGTTTTTATGTTTTTAAAACATATTCGGGGATTATTAGACATTCAAGCATTGTAGATGCTATAAAACTTTTTTTATCCACGTTTACATCACTTATCATCATCGTAACCATCAATATAATATCACTTTTGACTGTTGGCCAAAAAATATTTCTTTTTCCTGGTCTAATTTTAAATGCAATATTAATATTTACGTTTCTTTTTCTTTTCAGAATATTAATCAAATTTGTATTTGAAAAATTAGCTGAATCAATTCAGTCAAAAGACACAATACAAACCGTTATAATGGGTACAGATGCTAACGCAATAGCAATTGCCAACTCATTACAAGCCGAAAAACCAGCCCGTTTCAAAATTATTGGATTCATGGAAACGACAAAGCCACACACCCGATTTGGAATAACTAAACGTATATTAGGTTTACCAATTATTAACTCTAATAAAAAACCGTGTGCTACTCTTAAAATCTTAAATGTAAAAGCAGTCATCATAGCCGATAAAAACATTTCACATGAAAAAAAAATAGAAATTATCGATGATTGTCTTCAAAATAATATTAAAGTTTATCGCGTTCAACTAATTAGTGATTGGGCTAACAAAAATGAAATTTCAAAAAAAATAAAAAGCTTTGAAATTGAAGATTTATTAAATAGAAAACCCATCTTATTAGACAATAAATTAATTTCAAATAAAATTGCCAATAACACAATATTAATTACTGGGGCCGCTGGTTCTATAGGAAGTGAAATTGTAAGACAAGTTTCAGCATACCAACCTTATAAAATTATATTAGTGGATCAAGCAGAAACACCACTTCATAGTTTAAAATTAGAATTAGAAAAAAACTATCAAGCTGATGTAGTTAGTGTAGTTGCAGACATAAGAAATAAAAAACTTTTAAATAAAATATTTAACGAATATAAGCCACAACTCGTATACCATGCAGCGGCTTATAAACATGTGCCTTTAATGGAAGAAAATCCATGCCAGGCAGTTGAAACTAACGTACATGGAACTAAAAACGTTGCTGATTTAGCCATAGAACATGGTGTTAAACACTTTGTAATGGTCTCAACTGATAAAGCTGTAAATCCAAGTAATGTTATGGGTGCTAGCAAAAGAATTGCTGAGATATACGTACAAACATTACATCAAAAATATGCAGATAAAGTAAAAACAAAATTCATAATTACAAGATTTGGTAACGTGTTGGGATCAAATGGTTCTGTAGTTCCATTATTTAAACAGCAAATAGAAAATGGAGGACCAATAACATTAACCCATGCTAACATTATTCGTTATTTCATGACGATTTCAGAGGCTTGTCAGTTAGTCCTTGAAGCAGGTGCAATTGGTAATGGTGGTGAAATTTATATTTTTGACATGGGAGAACCCGTTAAAATTATCGATTTAGCCAAGAAAATGATTCAGCTTGCTGGCTATGTTCCTTACAAAGATATTGATATCAAAGAAGTTGGATTACGTCCGGGAGAGAAACTATATGAAGAATTATTAAACGATAAATCAAAAACACTTCCTACTCATCACGAAAAAATAATGATAGCTACTGAATGTGATCAAAACTATCTTGACAAAGAATCTCTAATTATAGAATTAATTAATAAGGCTGTAAACTATGAAAATAATATGGAGATTGTTCACTTGATGAAGAAAATAGTTCCTGAATTTACTAGTTTAAACTCAGATTATGAAATACTAGACAATAAAATAGTTACAAGTTAACAACATAAAAAATATCTAAAAAAATTAACCTATATTTGCCCAAAAAACAATCGTGAAAATAAAAAAATTCTTGTTCATTAGCTTACTATTAGGAACACTAACTTCAAGTTGTGTTTCAAAATCAAAAATTGTTTATCTAAATGGAATGAACGAAAGTAAAACATCTGTAATAAAAACTGATGTTAAACTTCAATCGGATGACATTTTATTAATAGTAGTTACTTCAGAAAATCCTGAAATTACAATACCGTACAACCTAAAACAAATAATTATAATGGGCGACAATGTTGCTCAAGGTGGACAACAACAACGCCAATTAACATATTTGATTGACAAAAAAGGAGAAATTAATTTTCCGATAGTTGGAAATATTTCTGTTGCGGGCTTAAC
>JAHRWO010000242.1 GCA_019105125.1 Flavobacterium sp. | reverse complement strand
CAAAGTGTCTTTGTTTTAAGTGTTTTGTTTTTATTTTAATGTCAAAATGGCATTTTTTATTGTTTTTTCGAGTTAAAAACACACATAAAGGTACAAAAAAAGACAGTATCGTTACATACTGTCTTCTGTTAATTAAGTTTTAAAATTTATTTATCTTCTAAACTTATTATTGGTAATAATTCCTTTGAGTTTGGCTTTTAAATCTTCGCCAGTATCATAAACCATTTGTTCGTTACTTGGGAACGGAACGGCTCTTCGGTCAAAATATTGGTAATAATTTTCATCACAAGCGCGTTTGTCTCCGTTATAATTGGCGTAGATGTAATCAAAAATAAATTCGCTAGTTATTGGAAAGGAATTAATCAATTGATTGGTTTTGTAGTCAATGTAGTCAATTTTAGCAGTAACAACGCACGATTTAAACTGTGTAAATTCATAAATATTTACAGAAACGGTTTTCATGTTGTCAACTTTGATAGGTTTTCCTAAACTATCTTTCACAATATTACCCTCTGAATCTAAAAGTGTTTTGACACCATCTTTGATTTGTTTTTCTTTTACAAATTGTTTTTCTTTTACTTGTTCAGGAGAGATGTTAATTTGTCTGAAATTTACAATCATACCAAAATCATAGTTGATATTTTTTTGTTTGTTGTTATGGTATACGGTCCATTTATCATTTATTCCATAGGTGCTAAAATTCAATAAATCATCTTGTAAACGAGCTGGAATTACCATGTTAGTTTCGTTTTTAGTATACACGTGAACAAAATCAGTTCCTTTGAATAAAGCTTCGTCCATTAGAGCTCTTACATCTTTGTAATTTGGGTTCAATCTGTCTAAATAAGCTAAGTCATCGTAAGCTTGTCTGAAATCAATTTTGTTTTTAGAGTTAAGTAGTTTTTTTGCATTTGAATACAAAAATCCAGAAAGATTATTTTTAGAATTAGCCAAATTATCTGAATAATCATCAATTGGGAAGACTGCATTTCTCCCTTCTTTCAAAAGTTTTAACGGTAAAAGTGGTTTGATACGTTCTTGACGATTATTTAATTGTGTATACAAATTAAAAATTTTTTCGTGATTTGAAGGGTTGTTTTCTTTCAGTAATAGATTTATAGCTTCTAAATCTCGTTGTTTAGCTTTTGCAAAAGCTTCTTCTAATAAATACACATAATCTTGTTTTCCTTTTGAGTTTTTATTTGTTTTTAAAGTTTCAACGGATTTGTTAATTGCACCATCATAGTTTCCATCACTTAGCATAGATTGTGTTTGTTTCACGCCACATGAAACCAACAGCATTGATAAAAACAGAAGAGTAATTTTTCTCATAAATATAATGTTTGGTCAAAGATAATTTTTTTTGGAGTTATCTACAGCAGTCTATTTTATCTTTTTTTTGTAAAAAAATAAGTCATAATCATTGAGGTCAAAAAAAACTCCGAAAATAATCTTTCGGAGTTTTTTCAATTTTGTGAATTATTTTTAAAATTTTAGCTCTACAGCAGGTAAAAGTTTACTCGAAACTTCACCAAAACCAATTCTTAAATTTCCTTTTTGACAATATCCTCTTATGATGACAGTATCATTATCGTTAATGAATTTACGTTCAGAGCCATCTTTCATTTTTAAAGGTTTTTGGCCACCCCAAGTCAACTCTAGCATAGAACCAAAAGAATCCTCTGTTGGTCCAGAAATCGTTCCACTTCCCATCATATCACCAGAATTCACTCTACAACCATTAATAGTATGATGAGCTAATTGTTGTGCCATGGACCAATACATATATTTAAAGTTGGAACGTGAAACCACAGTTTCTTCCACATTTTCTGGTTGGATAGCAACTTCCAAATTAATATCAAATGCCTTTTCCCCTTTTTGCTGTAAATAAGGTAATGGTTCCGGTGACTGTTCTGGACCTTTAGTTCTAAAAGGTTTTAGTGCGTCTAAAGTTACAATCCAAGGTGAAATTGACGAAGCAAAGTTTTTTGCTAAAAATGGTCCAAGTGGTACATATTCCCATTTTTGAATGTCTCGTGCACTCCAATCGTTAAATAATACCATTCCGAAGATATGTTCTTCTGCTTCTTCAACAGGAATTGGTTCTCCCATTAAATTAGCATCCGTAGTAATAAAAGCGGTTTCTAATTCAAAATCCACTAATCTTGATGGACCAAAAACTGGAGTTGTTTCTCCGTTTGGTAACGTTTGTCCATAAGGTCTGTGAACTGGAATTCCTGAAGGAACAATTGTAGAACTTCTACCGTGATAGCCTACCGGAATGTGTAACCAGTTTGGTAAAAGTGCATTTTCTGGATCACGGAACATTTTTCCAACGTTTGTAGCGTGTTCTTTTGAACTATAGAAATCGGTGTAATCTCCAATTTGAACGGGTAAAAGCATTTCAATGTCTTCTACATTAAAAATTACAACTTCTCTGTGTTCTTTATTATCTCTTAATTTTGGATTATTCTCATCGAAAATTTCTGCTAAACGATTTCTAACCAAACGCCACGTTTTTCTTCCATCTGAAATAAAATCGTTTAGTGTGTCTTGCATGAACATATCGTCTGTAAGCTCAATACCTTCAAAATATCCTAATTGTTGTAAAGCACCCATGTCTATAGCGCAGTTTCCAATCCTTGTTCCGATGGTAATTACGTCTTCTTTTGTAATGAAAACGCCAAAAGGGATGTTCTGAATGGGAAAGTCACTATTTTCAGGAACTGGAATCCATGATTTTCTTGTTGGGTCGTTTGCTATATTTGGCATAATTGTATTGTTAGTTTGTTGTTGAAAAATTATGAATCAAATATAAAATTATCTAGCAATGTAACAAACCTTTTTTGTAATTTTGACCTAATTTTAACGAATATTTATTGCAATGCAACGCGACGAACAAATTTTTGACCTAATTCTTGATGAACAAGACAGACAAATTCACGGAATTGAATTAATTGCTTCTGAAAACTTTGTTAGCGACCAAGTAATGGAAGCGGCAGGTTCATGTTTAACCAACAAATATGCTGAAGGATATCCTGGTAAAAGATACTATGGAGGATGTGAAGTGGTAGATATTGTTGAACAAATTGCAATTGACAGAGCAAAAGCTTTGTTTGGTGCTGAATATGTAAACGTTCAACCTCACTCAGGTTCACAAGCGAATACAGCAGTTTTTGCAGCATGTTTAAAACCAGGTGATACTATTTTAGGATTTGATTTATCTCACGGAGGTCACTTAACACACGGTTCTCCAGTTAACTTTTCAGGAAAATTATACCGTCCTGTATTTTATGGAGTAGAAGAGGAGACAGGGGTTTTAAACTACGATAAAATTCAAGAAATAGCTTTAAGAGAAAAACCAAAAATGATTATCGCAGGAGCTTCGGCTTATTCTCGTGATATGGATTTTAAACGTTTCAGAGAGATTGCTGATAGCGTTGGTGCTTTGTTATTAGCTGATATTTCACACCCTGCAGGATTAATTGCTAAAGGGTTATTGAATGATCCAATTCCACATTGTCATATTGTAACAACCACGACTCACAAGACTTTAAGAGGTCCAAGAGGTGGAATGATTATGATGGGGAAAGATTTCGAAAACCCATGGGGACTAACCACTCCAAAAGGAGAAATCAGAATGATGTCGCATGTTTTAGATATGTCGGTTTTTCCAGGAAATCAAGGTGGACCTTTAATGCACATTATTGCGGCTAAAGCGGTAGCTTTTGGAGAATGTTTAACAGATGAGTTTTTCCGTTATGCGATGCAAGTGAAGAAAAACGCACAAGCAATGGCAGAAGCATTCAACAAAAGAGGTTACAAATTAATTTCTGGTGGTACTGATAACCACATGATGTTAATCGATTTAAGAAACAAAGGAATTTCAGGTAAAGATGCTGAAAATGCATTAGTAAAAGCTGAAATTACAGTGAATAAAAATATGGTGCCTTTTGATGATAAATCACCATTTGTTACTTCTGGTATTCGTGTGGGAACTCCAGCTATCACAACTCGTGGTTTAGTGGAAGAGGATATG
>JAHRWO010000209.1 GCA_019105125.1 Flavobacterium sp. | reverse complement strand
GTTCTTTAAGAATACAAAGGTACGAAATACCCAATATAAAAATGAGGTCTCAAAACGCTTTATTAATTTCAATTTAATTCAAAAAAAAGAGCTCGATACAATCGAGCTCTTTTAATTTATAAATAAGTTTTACTTATTGATATAAAATATTATCTAATTGAATTGCAGGTCTTGATTCTGCAGTTGTATTAGAGGTTGTTGCTACGTCATAAGCAAAGATAATATGTCCTTGACCTGACATTCCAGTAAATGTATGGAATCCAGAGTCAGTGAATTGACTAGCCCAACCCGTTCCTGTATGAGGTGAGAAAGTAAAACTATTAGTAATCTCAATTAAGTTTGCTGTTGGATTATTGCTATTAAAGTTGGTAGAATAATATACTTTTAAGATAGGCGCAGTGGTTTGTGACATGTAGCCATACAATGATTTGAAAGAGAATCTTGTATGAGTATTAAAGTCAAAAGGCATAACAAAGAAAATTTTTGTAGCCCCAGAGCCACTTGCTTTTCTAGCTTGTAAATATTTGTTTCCTCCGAAAGACCCTACATACCAATCGTTTGTACCTGTAACTTTAATGTTGAAATAGTCAGTAAAAACAGCTGTGTTAGTGGCAAACGATTCGAAGTTTTCAATAGTTGGATTTAGTCTAGCATCTGTTAATTTAACATCATTAATAGTTCTGATCATAAACTGATAAACCCCATTAAATTTAGTTAAAACCCCTCTAATTTTTCCGCTTAAAGAAGGAATATTTTCTGAGGCAAAAGTAGAAAACTCGCTTACTCTAACCACAATTGTATTACCTTCAACATCTGTTATAGTGTGGTTTGTGGCTCCACCAATGCTGTTTAATGAAGCGTCATAATATTTTTTTCCTAAAGAAGCGTTAATAAACTGAACTCCATCAAATTCAAATAATTTGTTGATGTTTTGATCGTTTTTAGCTTGTGCAATAGTAGTTCTATTAACTAAACTTTCTTCGTCAATTTTATCACAGCTTCTTAATACAACATCTTTGTATTCTACACCAGAGATTCTACCAACACCATTGTTGAATAGAGATCCTATTACAGTACTTTCATTTTGTCTTATGAAGTATCTGTCTTTGTCAAGTTTAACAGTAACTTTTCTACCTGGTTCAAATTCAGTGTATAGGTTGTAGCTATCTAATGGCATGCTAAATCCAATAGCGCCATCGGTAGATACCATTGAAATTGATTTGTAGAAGTTACCTCCTTCATCACTAGAAGTAACATATGCTTCAATAAAGTCAACGTTATTTCCTGTAGTGTACTGAGTTGCAGTTGGACTTGCTACACCTGTAATGTCTGTAACTGCTTTAGTTGGTGCTATAGTAACACATAAGCTTGATGAATCTGGTGTTCCATAGTCATCTCCATTAACACATCCTACTAAAGATGCAATAATGGCTGTGGTTAATACTAATTTTAATTTTTTCATAGCTATTAGTTTTTAGTAATCTTAACGTTGTCTAACTGCAAAGTAGTTGTAACCCCAGCTTTGCTACCATTGTATTTGAAAGCAATTCTTACATTGTTACTTTCAATAGTGCTTAAATCGATTAGGCCACTATTTACAAAAACATCATCAGTAGTTGGTGCTGTAAATGTTAATGGTGTCCACGACGCAGTTCCAATACCAGCAACGGTTCCGTCATAGTTGGTAGAAATCAAAACAGTTAATGGATATCCGTTTGCAAATCTTGTTTTTGTTGCAAACGATAATGCTTCACCTGTTGTTGCCGTTAAATCGATAGCAGGAGTAATTAACCATGCTTCATCTGAAGTTCCTGTAGCAGAATAGAATGATGAAAACTCAGCATAAATATTATTACTAAATGCTCTCGCATGCCATAAACGAGCAGGAGAATATGAAGTTGTAGTGTTGTGGTTTACCCATCCATTTAAAGCAATGGCTACTTCGTTTGCCCCGCTTCCCGTAGGTGAAGTCTCAAATCCTTCATTAAAAGCATAAGAGAAAACGGTTGGAATTTCGTAATCATCATCTCCTACACAACTTGTTAAAACGCTTGAGGTTAGCGCAAACAAGAACATTGTTTTTAAGAATTTTATTTTCATATTATATTTTTTTAGAAGTTAATGTAGAAGTTAACAAAATAGGTTCTTCCGTAGCCATAGAAATATTTAGGCCCAAAAGAAGGAGTACCATTTGCTAAATCTGCTTGTAAATCTGGAAAAGTAGCTTTTCTTGATTGTTCGAAACCACCTGTTCTGTAAGTTACATCAAAAATGTTGTTGATTGATGCAAAGAAACCTACTGTGTTTCTGTTTGCTCTACTAATTCTCCAAGATTTACCTCCTGTTAAGTTTACAAGTGTAAAACTATTGAATTTCTCTTGTTTTAATGCTGCTCTAACGGTTTCTGGAGTTGCACCTGCATAATTATCTCCTGTAGCACCGTCAATTGTAAAGTTATCTGTCCTTAAAATGTTTGAAACATCTAAATAAGTTCCTTCTAAGTAATTAACGTTTGCACCAATCCACCAGAATTTTGGATCTCTATATTCCAATCCAAAAGATCCAGCAATTTGAGGCATACCTGGTAATTTATAGTTTTTCAAGTAAACTGTACCAAAGTCTGTTAATGGGTTGTTTCCAGTTGCAGCAACGTTATCGTCGTTAGTTTTCAAATTAGCATTGTCAGCATAGATATATTGTCCGTAAGTACCAGCAGCAGTAGCTTTAATAGTAGAAGTAATTTGGTATTCTAAACCAACTTCTACTCCCATATTTCTTTTATTTACACCAGTTACGATTTCACTTACGAATGTATCTTCGTCACCTCCATCATCACCACCAATTCCTTCTCCATAGAAGAATGCAATTTCAGTAGCATCTTTAATAGAAGAGAAGAATCCAGTGAAACGAGCTTTGAATTTAGGTGCTCTAATGATATAACTACCATCTGCACTTACAATAGTTTCACTAGTTAAGTCTGGAGTTATCGTATTGTTTAATCTCGCATTTGAGAAAGAGTTTCTTAAGTTTGGCGCTTTCGTCATGTAAACTCCGTTAAAATCAAGTAAGTGTTTACCCGTGATTTTGTAAGTTAAACCTCCTTTAAAACCAAAGTTTTCAAATACAACACTTTTACTTTTTCCAAAAGAGTTGTTAGCATAAATTCCATTTCTATAGATACCTTCTCTTTGGTATTCGCTACGAGAAAAAGATTGTGCTAAATAGAAATCTGCTTTATCGTAAGTAAATTTGAATTGTGTAAATCCATCAAAAGTAGTTGCATGTAAAAGATAATTGTATCCATAAGATTCGTTCTCTCTTACTTGACGATTAGGATTGTTTAAATCGGCTTGAGATGCATTTCCAGAGAAAAATGGATCAATATCTAAGAAGAATTGTCCTCCTAATAAGTCTAATAAATTTTGGTGATTGCGAGATCTTAATTTTCTGAAATTAACACCTGCATTCAAAATAATATTATCAGATAAATTTGAATTTAAAATTGAGTTTGCGTTTAATAAATTGTCATCGGTTCTATCTTCGTATAAAGCATAAACACTACGACCTGGGAAAGCACTATTCTGATTAGCAACATACATTGCGTCCCAATTAATTTGAGGACGAGATCTAAAGATATTAGCATATCTATTAAATTCATCAGTTGATAAACCACCGTTTAAGTTACTATAGTAACTTGGTAAATTTCTGTAGTAAGTTGGATCAGGATTGTTACCTAATTGGAAATCTAATCTAGAGTTACCAATTGTACCTGTTTGAAAAGCAACGTTGGTATTCAAGTTAGTTCTTTCAGATAATTTCCAATAGTGAGATAACATTACTATTGGTTCTTCTACGTCTTTATCTCGAGAGTTACGTTTTTGGCCATTTTGCCAACCCCAATAAGAGTTGTATTTAACACCCATTAAATCTGTTACTTCTTGTGTATTTGGTGAGTTTTTGCCTCTACTGTTTTGAGCGTAAATTGCAGTTAAGTTCAAACTATGTTTATCATTGAATTTTTTCTCAACACTTGCAAATAAAGAGTTTGCACCATAGTCAGTTCCTTCGAAATAACCTTCATCAGCCCATCTTCTTGATGCAGAAACTACAAAAGCCCAACCGTCTTTGCTCATTCCTGAAGCATGAGTTCCCATAACTCTCCAGCTATAATTGGTATTGGTGCCCGACATCGAAATTCTTGAACCAGGACGGTAGAAAGAAGCTCTTGTGTTGATTGCTTGAGTACCTAAGATATTTCCAAAAGTATAATCTGATGGTTTAGAACCCATTGTAAATTCTTGGTTTCTTGTAGCATCATTTAAACCACCCCAGTTACCCCATTGTGGTCTACCATCATATAGTTTATTCATCACGATACCATTAATCATAGTAGTACCATATTCGTTGTCTAAACCTCTAATTCTAAAACGAGCCTGACCCCAGTTAAAAGCAGCAGCTTGTTGATAGGTATCTCTTGTTGCTTGCAATAATCCAGCGGTACTTTCTGACCCACTATTGTCATCTCCTAAATCGTTCTCAGTAATGGTAATAAGAGCTAATTGTTGCTCCGAAGTAATATCTTCTTCTAACAAAATGATTCCTAGATCCATAGTTTCACCGGTCGATGCTTCCAAAGCAAATGTTTGTTGCTCGTAACCTGTAAAACGAATAACTAAAACTTGATTTCCTGGGGGAACAGTTTGAAACACAAAGTTACCACTAAAATCAGTTACAACGGTTTGATTGGTGCTTTGAATAATAGCAGCCACGTTTTGTAATGGTTTTTGACTTTTAGCATCGATAACCTTACCTTTTAAGGCTGGATTTTGCTGTGCAAAAACTAAAACAGCTTGCAGTACCAATAAGGTACTTAATACAAGTTTTTTCATAAAGAAATTTATAATTAATACTAATTTAATGTTAAGTACTTACAAACTTAACAGCCTACAAATGTATAACTTTTAATAATATTATTTACCTTTGGCACCCAATTTGTAATAAACTTGATATTAATATAACATTCTTTTTATGAAAATTAAACATCTATTCTTGGTTTTAGCAGTTGTTTTTTCAGTAAACAAAGGCTTTTCACAGGATAAAAAGTTTAAAGTGCATACCGTTGCCTTTTACAACTTTGAAAACTTATTTGATACTATTAACGATCCAGATACTTATGATGAGGAGTATACTCCTGTTAACGGGTGGACCAAAAAGAATTACAATAAAAAATTAGATAACTTAAGTCGTGTTCTTATCGAATTAGGAACTAGCGAAAGCCAAAAAAATTCACCGGTAATCATTGGAGCTTGTGAAATCGAAAACAGAAGAGTTTTAGAAGACTTAGTAAAACATCCTACCTTAATAAATAAAGGATATAAAGTAGTCCACTTTGATTCACCAGATAAACGTGGAATTGATGTTGGATTTTTATATCAAGAAAAGCATTTTCAACCTACAAGTTATATAAATGTTCCTCTTTATGTATATGAAACAGAATCAGATTCTGATAAAAAGAACAAAAAAGAAGAGGAAGAAACCGAAGAAAATGTAAATTACGATAAAAAAACAAAACGTATTTATACACGTGATCAATTATTGGTTACAGGTTTGTTGGATGGTGAAGAAATCAACGTTATTGTAAATCACTGGCCTTCACGTTCTGGTGGCGAAAAAAGAAGTAGTCCTTACAGAGAAGCTGCTGGTAGATTAAACAGAAAAATCATGGATTCTATCATTAAGATTAACCCAAATGCTAAGTTCATTACCATGGGAGATTTAAATGACGGACCTTATAATAAATCGGTGAAGCAAGGTGTTGGTGCAAAAGCTAAAAAAACCGAATTAAAAGAACCAAGAGATATTTACAATCCGTTTGAGCAAATGCAAAAAGATGGGCATGCTACTTTATTCTACAGAGACGCAGGTGATATTTTCGACCAAATTATGGTAAGTCAACAATTAATTCCAGCTGATAATAACGATTATGGTTCATTCAAATATTGGAAAGCAGGAATTTACAACAAACCTTTCTTAATTCAGAAAACAGGACAATGGAAAGGATATCCACTTCGTAATCAAAATGGA
>JAHRWO010000206.1 GCA_019105125.1 Flavobacterium sp. | reverse complement strand
AAAAGTTACAGAAGATATCGAGAATTTCTCTTTCAATACTTCGGTTTCGCAATTTATGATTTGTGTAAACGAATTGCAACAATTAAAATGTAATCATAGAGCTATTTTAGAGCCATTAGCGGTTTTAGTTTCGCCTTATGCACCACATATTGCTGAGGAATTATGGAGTGCTTTAGGTCACGAAGGTTCAATTGCAACGGTAGCTTTTCCGAAATTTGAAGAAAAATATTTAGTAGAATCGGAAAAAGAATATCCAGTTTCATTTAATGGGAAAATGCGTTTCACGATTAAATTGCCTTTAGATTTAACGGCAGCTCAAATCGAAGAAATCGTAATGACTGATGAAAGAACACAAAATCAATTACAAGGAAGAACACCAAACAAAGTGATTATCGTTCCAGGTAAGATTATTAATTTGGTAGGATAAAATCCTTTTTGTCATTCTGAACTTGTTTAAGAATGTATATTTTATAACCGCAGATTCGCAGATTTTAATCAATGAGTCTGCGGTTTTTTCTTCTCTTTTTTGTAACTTTTTTCATTTTTTACGTATAATAGGTAAATTAAAACTATAAAAAATGGAAAAAAGAAATTTAGGTAAATTAGTCACAGGTATTATTGTAATGGTATTTGTTTTTATTGCTGCTTTAATGTTTGGTTTGCCAAGATACAACGTATGGCAACAAGAAATGGCAGGAAAAGCGGAAATGGCTAAAGCCGAACAAAACCGTAGAATTTTAGTTGAAGAAGCTAAAGCAAAATTAGAAGCCGAAAAATTAAACGCGCAAGCCGAAATCGAGCGTGCAAGAGGTATGGCTGAAGCAATGCGAGTAGAGAACGGAACCTTGAGTGAAACCTATAACCAATATTTATTCATCAGAACCTTAGAAAAATTGGCCGATAAAGGCGATTTGCCACAAATTATCTATGTGCCAACAAACGGAATGGTTCCTGTGATGGATGTTTCAAAGAAATCCCCAGTAAAACAGATGCAAGAGGAATAATTGTTTTTAGAAATATTTAACGAATGCCAAATTGGCATTTTGTAACTTTGGCTTATAATTTGTATAGATTTTGTAAATTTAGAAATTAAAAAAAAATAGATATGTTAGGATATTATATTATGATTGGAGCAATAGCTCTAGTAAGTTGGTTAGTAAGTTCTCGTTTGAAGAGTAAGTTTGAATACTATTCAAAAGTATCGTTAAGAAACGGAATGAGCGGTGCAGAAATAGCAGAGAAAATGCTTCACGATCACGGAATTTTTGACGTAAAAGTCATTTCAACACCAGGAAGATTAACGGATCATTACAATCCGATGGATAAAACAGTAAACTTATCAGAAGCAGTATACAATCAAAGAAATGCGGCTGCGGCTGCGGTAGCGGCTCACGAAGTTGGGCATGCTGTGCAACATGCGCATGCGTATAGTTGGTTGACGATGCGTTCTAAAATGGTGCCTGTAGTAAACATTTCGTCAAGTATGTCGCAATGGTTAATTATGGGAGGTTTGATTTTAGGTTTCGCTTCTAAATCAAGTATTGGTTTTTATGTAGCGGTTGCAGGTTTGATTTTAATGGCAATTGCAACAACGTTCAGTTTCGTTACGCTTCCAGTAGAATACGATGCAAGTAACAGAGCTTTAGCTTGGTTGAAAAATAAAAACATGGTGAGCCAACAAGAATATGCTGGTGCCGAAGATTCATTAAAATGGGCAGCGAGAACTTATGTGGTAGCGGCTTTAGGTGCTCTAGCGTCTTTATTGTATTGGGCTTTCCAAATTTTAGGTTCGAGAGAGTAATTAGTTTGATATTATATTTTAAAACCCAAATTCGTTAGAGTTTGGGTTTTTTGTTTGTTCTTGATTTTTGAATTTGAAATTTACAACTGAATTTGTCTCTCAATTTGTTGTTCTAAAGAAATATAGGTTTCGGTTCTTGAAATTCCATCAATGGGTTGGATTTTCTTGTTGAGTAATTGCATCAAATGTTCGTTATCTCGACAAATGATTTTGATTAAAATACTCCAATTCCCGGTCGTATAATGACATTCCAAAACTTCTGGAATCTTCTTCAATTCTTTAACAACTTCTGGATTACTTGATGCTTTTTCTAGATAAATTCCAATGAAAGCCATTGTGCTATAACCCAAAACTTTTGTGTCCACAATAAATTTCGATCCTGAAATTACACCGGCTTGTTCTAATTTTCTTAGTCGTTGATGAATCGCAGCGCCTGAAATCCCAATTTTATTCGCAATCTGTAAAATAGGTTTGCGAGCGTCTTCCATTAAATCACGAAGGATTTCTTTGTCGATTCCATCGATTTCAATTTGTAAGTGATTTATCTTCATTTTCAATTGATTTGAAAGTAAAAATACAAATTTGATCTCAGAATTGTATTTTTTATTTGGTTTTATGTCGTCCCTACGGGACTTTTTTCACAGTGTTATTATTCAGTTACCAATATTTCGTTCCTACGGAACTACTAGTATGAGATCAATTAAATAACTTTATGGTTCAAAAATAATTTTAAAGCCCCCGTTAGGTGCGAAATCTAGGTAAAATAAAACCGTATAGTAATAAAGAAATCCCGTAGGGATGACATTTGAGGTTCTTATAAAAAAATCCGAAACTAATTACGATTTCGGATTTTCTATTTTGAATTATAATTACTTAATTCATTATATTTAGTGGATTGTAACCTAAATACGGAACTTCAGTTTCTTTGAAAATTACGCCGTAATCTTCTAATTCTTTCAAGATTGGGTTGTATACTTCTTTTGTAATTGGGAGTTGTACGCCTGGCGTTGTAATTTCTTTGTTTAAGATTTTTAATGTTGCAATAGCCACGGGAAGTCCAACTGTTTTCGCCATTGCAGTATACGTTTGGTCATCACCAATACAAACCATGGTAGCATCAATTTGTTTTTTCTCACCGTTTAATTCGTAACCAAATTTATGATACATCACAATCATGTCTTTATCATTTGGTTCCAAAGCCCATTTTTCAGACAAGATTTTTTCTAATATTTGTGCAGGAGTAGCTTTTACTAAACCAATTTTTTTGTTCGGATTAAACAAATCGATTTCGACTAATTTATCCCAAATAATATCATCTTGATCAATTTTTTGTGCATGACGCAATTTAATTTCAACAGTATCGGTTGGGTGATAAGGTAAAAACGAATTTGTAAATTCACGATATGTCATGTTTTCCGAGTTGTCGATTGTGTATGAATCGTCAGTCATGCCTAATTGTACTAAAATATCCCAAGCTCTTGAATATCCAACTCTTCTAATCGTTCCTCGGTAACAAGTTAATGCGTTATCTAATCCGTAAACGCTTCTATATTTTAAAGAATCTCTGTTGGCATAAGCTTCAAATCTTCCGTAGCCTTCTACTTCTAAAAATTCGGTTCTTCTGAATAATTTGGTATATGGAATGTACTTATAAGTGCCTTCTTGAATAAATTTTGCAGCGCCACCTTGTCCAGCTAATACTACATTTCTAGGATTCCATGTGAATTTGTAATTCCACAAATTGGTATCGCTTTCAGGAGCAACTAATCCACCACAGAACGATTCGAATAAAATGATGTTGCCACCTTTTTCGCGAATTTCATCCAATACTTTCATGGCACTCATGTGGTCGATTCCTGGGTCAAGTCCAATTTCATTCATGAATACCAAACCATTTTCTTTAGCCGCAGCATCTAATTCTTGCATCGCAGGGCTGATATAAGAAGCGGTTACCATGTGTTTTTTGTAGGTAATACAATCTTTAGCCACTTCTAAATGCAAATGCGCTGGCAACATTGAAACTACAACATCTGCTTTTTGAATTTCTTCTTTTCGTTGCGTTTCATTAAAAATATCAAAAGCAATTGCTCTGGCATTTTTATGATTGTTGGTTTTTTGTTTTGCTAATTCTTCTGACAAATCACCAATAGTAACTTGAAGATTTTCAGCTTCTGAATGGTCTAAAAGGTATTTTATAAGAGATGAAGCAGAACGACCTGCTCCAATGACTAAAATATGTCTCATCTTTGGATATGTTGTAAAAATATCACACGAAGATAGTAAAATGTTATAATCATAAAAAATAAATTCTTTTTTAATCAAATTATTTTACTCAAAACTTTTGTTATCTTTGATGACAAATAATAAAAAATGGATAAAAAAATTCTCATTATAGCCGCTATTTTAGGTATAACAGCAATTATTTTAGGAGCTTTTGGCGCGCATGGATTGAAAAAAGTTCTTTCTATGGATCAATTAGCTACATTTGAAGTTGGAGTTCGATATCAAATGTATCATGCGCTTTTTCTTTTATTTATTGGAACCTTTTCTTTTCTTGATGAAAAAGAGCGCACTGTTATTTTTTACTTAACCCTTGTAGGAGTTTTGTTTTTTTCAGGATCCATTTATTTTTTAGCTACTAGTACAATAACACATTTAAAAACAAAATTCTTAGGACCTATTACACCTATTGGAGGTGTGTTTTTAGTTTCAGCTTGGGGGTATTTATTTTATTCCATACTGACTAAAAAACAATAATTAAAAAGGTTATCTAAAATTAAATTTATAATTTTGCACTTTATTTAAAATACAACATAACACAATTTTATGGATACAAATGCTCAAACTACGAAATCGATTTCGTTAGAAAAGTATGGAATCGTTAATGTTTCTGAAATCATATACAATCCTTCATACGATTATTTATATAATGAAGAGTTAAACCCAGCTTTAGAGGGTTTTGAAAGAGGTCAGTTGTCAGAACTTGGCGCAGTAAACGTAATGACTGGTGAATTCACAGGTCGTTCTCCTAAAGACAAATACATTGTTAAAGACAGTGTTACTGAAAATACCATTTGGTGGAATTCTGATAAAGCAGCTAACGATAACAAGCCAATTTCTCAAGATACTTGGAATGCTTTAAAAGAAACTACGGTTAAGCAATTATCAAATAAAAAATTATACGTTGTTGACGCTTTTTGTGGAGCAAACGAAAACACTAGACTGAAAGTTCGTTTCATCATGGAAGTAGCATGGCAAGCACACTTTGTGAAAAACATGTTCATTCGTCCAACAGAAGCTGAATTAGAAAACTTTGGTGAGCCAGATTTCATTGTAATGAATGGTTCAAAAACAAGTTTCAAAGATTACGCAGCTCACGGATTAAATTCGGAAGTATATATCGCGTTCAATTTAACTGAGAAAATCCAATTAATTGGAGGAACTTGGTACGGAGGTGAAATGAAAAAAGGATTGTTCTCTATGATGAACTATTACTTGCCATTACAAGGAATTGCTTCTATGCACTGTTCAGCTAACAAAGGAAAAGATGGCGATGTGGCTGTTTTCTTCGGATTATCTGGAACAGGAAAAACTACGTTATCAACAGATCCAAAACGTGAATTAATCGGAGACGATGAGCACGGATGGGATAATGATGGTGTTTTCAACTTCGAAGGTGGATGTTATGCAAAAACTATCGATTTAAGTAAAGAAAACGAA
>JAHRWO010000195.1 GCA_019105125.1 Flavobacterium sp. | reverse complement strand
AATCGATAAAAAAAGTTACGAAATCGTTATAGATGATTTTTATCGAAAACTAAGGGTAGGATATTTTTCAAAGAATCTGATTTATAAATATCTCCTTTGGCTCCCATAAAGAAAATAACAATTGGTGTATCTTGTTTGAATTCATACTCAGCAATAGCTTGTCTACAACTTCCACAAGGCGGAATTGGTTCTTCCAAATCTCTATCTTGTGGTGATGCCGTGATAAACATTTTTACAATTTTTGCATTCGGATAAGTAGATCCAGCATAATAAATGGCAACGCGTTCTGCACACAAACCTGAAGGATATGCTGCGTTTTCTTGATTAGAGCCTTGAATTACGATTCCATTATCAAGAAGAATAGCTGCTCCAACGGTGAATTTAGAATAAGGCGCATAGGCTTTACTTCTTGCTTCAAATGCTTGAGTCATTAAATTTGTTTCTTCTTGAGACAATTCGTCTTTTGATAGTACCGAAATGGTAGTGTTTATTGAAATTTGCTTCATATGTAAGGAAAAAAAATCCAAATTCTAAAATTAAGAATTTGGATAGTTTATTAATTAATTACTTTTTTTTATAACTCATCGTAGTTATCACCAAAATTGAACGTTAGAGAAAATCTCAATGTGTTTTCTAGTGGGTTTCTTACTTTTGATGCTGAGAACAAATACGAAACATCAATTTTAACTACATTGTATTTAAATCCTGCACCAAGGGTAAAGAACTTTCTAGCGCCTTTTAACTCATTTTCGTTAAAATAACCCATTCGAAAAGCGAATGAATCTTGGTACCAATATTCAGCTCCTAATGCCCAAGTAAATTCTTTCAACTCTTCTGAAAATCCTGCCGGAGCATCATTAAATGATTTGAAAATTCCACTAGTCCAACTTGTCTTTCTGTAATCAGATAAGGCTTGATCGTAAGCTGCACTTGCAACATCTATTTCTGACTGATCTATAGAACCATTACCATCAGCGTCTACTGGAGTGATTCTTGCAGGAGGCGTTGGCACTAATAATTTTGTAACTTCTGCCGTAACCCCTATTTTGTTAAACTCATCAAAAATGAAATCAAATCCTGCACCTAAACGCATGTTAGCAGGCAAAAAATTATCATTCAAATCATCGTTATCGTAGCTAATTTTAGGTCCTAAATTTTGAAAATTAAATCCAGCTCTCCATCGGCCATTAAAATCATCATAATATATTTCTTCTGACTGATAATATCCTGCAATATCTACTGCAAATGTAGTAGCGGCAGAAACGTCATTATTAAAATCTGGAATCCTTAGAGCAGAACGAATGAACCTACCTCCTACAGCCATAGAGAAACGCTCGCTTAACTTTAAGGAATAAGAACCATCGATAGCTAATTCATTTGGATTTACTTGACGAACCACTTCGTTAGGGTCAGGAGTATCTCTTAATTCAATATCCCCAAGTCCGAAAAAACGTAATGAACCTGCAAAAGCACTCCTTTCATTTATCCTGTTGTAATAATTTAATTGCCCAAGAGAAATATCGTTTGCAATACTTGCTAAATAAGGTGTGTAACTCACAGAAAAACCTTGTTTTTGTAATGAGAAAGCATATTTTGCCGGATTGTGTTGTTGTGAAAAAGCGTCAGCTGAAGTTGCCACTCCCATGTCTCCCATAGCAGCAGAGCGTGCGTCGGCAGCAATTAATAAAAAGGGAACTCCTGTAGTGATAACTCTACTATTATCCTCTTGCGCCTTAACATATTGACCTACAACAAATAAGGTTAATAACAAACCAATTTTTTTCATCTTTTGCATAGAAATTAATTTTACAAATATAGTATTTTATTATAGGATAACAAGTTTCTCATATTTTTCCACTGTTTTTCCCGTTGTTACTGATCGTACCTTCATTTTATAAACATAAACACCCTTACCTATTTTATCTCCGAAATCATCTCTTCCATCCCAAGTGATTTCTCTGCTTAAAAAACCATCAGTAACGACTTGTTGGTTGATAGTTTTTACCAATTTTCCCGAAACCGTTACAATTTGGACTTGCACATCTAGAGGTTCAAAAGGCATATTGTGATTGAACCAAAACTCTGTATAACTTACGAATGGATTTGGGTAATTTAATATTTTTTCAATTCGCAGTCCTTCATCAGAACAAATAGCATTAAATTGAATTTCTGCTGTAACTAAGTTATTGTACACATCCCATGCCTTAAACAATATGGTGTGCATTCCTGGTGATAATTCTCGAAATGGAAACCTTACAAATCCACTCGTATAATCATTATTTTCGGTTTCGTAATATTCATTAAGAATGTAAGGATTTGATTCATCGCCATCCAATATTGCTACGATATCATGACCAATTCCACTAGCCGTATTTATTCCGTTTTCATCTTCTAAAAAAGCTAATAAAATTGGCGAACAATTCGTAATTCCACCCGATACAAATGCTTCATCATTCATGTGTAATCTAAGTCTAGGAGGATTAGTATCAGCAACAGCATTAACATTAACTCCACCTATTCGAATAGTTCTATCAAATCCCGATTGGTTCTCTAAAACGGGCTGATTTCGTTTGGCGTAAAAACTAATTTTTCCATTTCCTACGGGAATTCGAATGTCTTGAGGAACAACAAAACTGAATTCAAATTGACCATTAGTTACACTTGCATTTCCTCTAAAAATTGCCTCTCCAGAAGTTGAAAAACTCATACGAATTAATTCACCAGCAGAAAAATTAACACCTCCAATAGAAATTCCTCCGGGGCTTGGTGCTCTTACACCATCATTTCCTATTGTTTGACGACTAATATCTTTATCAAAAATTTGAACGGCCAAATCACCATTATAATCAGACAATAAAAGATCATTTTCATTTCTAACTTCACCTGAAATTTTTACTAAACTCAAGGCTTGAAGAACTGGAGTTGTCTGGTTTATGGGTATATCATTCACTTTCGTTAAAACTACTCTTGGCTTTGGAATAGCTAATTTTAGAGCTGGATCACCAATGTAAAAAACAACTCTTCTATTATCAGAACCTGTTTCTAACTTTGTCATTCTTAATGCTTCCGCAATAGTAGGATAATCATTTGACCCAAAAGCATACAAATCCTCGTTTAATAGATTATTCATTATAAATCCTGTAGTAACTCCAATTTGTCTGGTTGTAGCTATCAATCCTATCGCACCACCTGTTTTATTCCAATACATGTATTCGCCTCCGGTAAAACGGTTAGGATCATCAAAACGAGTAAACTCACATGTTATTGTTATGAATAATGGATAACGATAACGATTTGTTAGATTTTGAGCTTCTAATTTTTCAAAAAGGCGTTCCCTAGCTAAAAATTCTTCATTTCCATGCCCGAAATAATTGAATACCAAAGCTCCTAAATCTAAAGCATCTAAAAAATCTCGTTTTGCTTCAGGATAACGCTCTCCTCCTGCTGCTACTTGTTGTATGTAAGCATCCGCATGTATTTTTTTTACGTTTACAAAAGGTTTGGCTGCTACTAATGTATTAGCCAAATTGTCAAGACCAAATTGCAACGTTGAATCGGTCAAATTATCAGCATCATCAGAATATATTACATAATTATTTCTCCATCTACCATAGGATTGCTCATCGTGATAATCCAAAACTTTATCTACCATCTCTTTTGCCTGGCCAACTGTAGACACCAACATACGACCTACCGCAATGTCAATTCCGTCGAAACCACCCAACATGGTTCCTTCATTATCATCCATAAGACCATAAAAATCATCCGACATAAAAGAAGAAAAAAGTGAGAAATTAGAAGTATTATTCGTTTCCGTAGCAAAGGGATTAAAGCCATGAAAAACAGGAACTATATTTGTATTGTTAAATACTCTGTTTCGGTAGTCATAGGATGCATCTCCAAAAAGATTAACATATTTAACCCTTTTGCTTGGCGCTGATGCATTCCAGTATACATATTTAATAAGATTACGAATAGCTGCTAAATCTTGTTTTCCTGATGAAAATTCTTGATAGATGCTTTCTAAAGTTACAACACGAACAACTAAACCAGAATTTGCTCTATGGAAATCAGCCAAACGCTCTGCCTGACTCGACAAGAAATTTGGTGTAATTATGATATAATCTATATCTTGAAAATTTCCTTGGCTATCCTTAAAAATCGTTCCTTTAATGTTTTGATTTACCACTAAAGAATTTGATTCACGTTCTGGTAAATAAGCGTCTGATAAATCAAAAGCAACATATTTTCGGATTGAACCAAGATTTACTTTAAAACTATGATTAGCACCAGTAGTGTTTCTGTAACTCGTAACGTTATACAAATCGGTAACATCCCAAACCTGAGAAATTCCGTTTGCATTTGAAATACTATATTCTCCAATTCCTATATTATTTTGTTGTTGTTCATTAAAAAAAGTGAATTGTTTTGAATATCCAATCAAATTGCGCTTTACTTTTAGCCTAATAAAATCCAAATAACCATTAGAACTTGGAACGCCTCCATTATTATAGTTTAAAAGCACATCTATATTAGAGTTGGCAGCATTAAAAGTAAAATTCAAAGCAGTTTCAAATCCTTCTACCCCACTTCCTGAAACTAATTGAGGAAAAGTTACTGTTCCAGCATCAATTGAATTAACTCTGACATTAAAAGAAGAATTTCCAAAAGACCTTGAAGCCATATTAATTTTTAGCTGTACTGGAACACTAGTATCCAGATTAGGAATTGAAAAATTAAAGTTTTGAGAATTATCAATATTAAATTGTTCGCCAAACCATCTTCTTCCAACTTTTCCGGGGTTAACCAAATCTTTTTCGTAATAAATTACATCATCAAATTGACTAAAGGATAAATTTGGATTACCCGTTGGTTCATCGGCTTGTGTTATTCTTTTTCCAGGTGTAGAAGAACTTGTTATGTAATAATAGGTTCTGTCTGAAAATAAATTTACTGATGTTGAACTTTCCGTATTCCAAGTATCGACACCTTCGGCATAAAACAAAATATAGTCTGAATTATCAAAAACACCATCTTCCTCTCCTATAAATTGGATAGCATTCTCTTCTAGGTCATCAGGATAAGGAATTGAATTTAACAAAGGTAACATTCTACCGCCGTTTCCATAAATTTTAATGTTTCTAGGATTAACATTTACATTAAATCCTAAACTTTGTAAAAATGATTTAGATATTCTGTAAATACCTGATTTTTTAACATAAAATCGATACCAGGTACCTGAAGCCAAAACAGAATTACTAATCGACTGTATGCCAACTTGATTAAAATTTCTTGCAGCAGTATTCTCTTGAATGAAGTAAGTAAAAGAAACTAATTTCTTGTAAACATTCCCTTCTTTAATAATTGGATTTAAAATTAGTAAACCTCTTAAATTATCATTTACGCGATGGATTTCAAGTTTTGCGTCAATATTTTTAGAAACCAAAGACTTGTCTAAATCATAAAGTTCAGCCTCTGATAAAGTTTGAAAATTTAAATTGGATAAAACCAAAGAAGAAGCAACTGTATTAGCGGTAACCGAAACAAATCTTTTATACTGAATTTTACGAAGACTAACGTCTAAATTAAAGTAGCTGGATTCAAACTGAGGTATTTTAATTATCGAAGTACCTAGATCATAATCTAAATTTGAGGACCAATTTATGGTAACATTTTCCGAATTTTGTGAGAAAAAATTCGAACTATAAATTATAAATAAAATTAAAAAAATCTTTTTCATTAGTTGAATAACGTATTACGCTGCATTATATTACAAAGAGAAAAAAAATATTTTGTTTCATTGCAATTATTACAATAAAAGTAAATAATCTGCGTTGTAAAGATAAATAATTCAAGTGCAATTATTTTTTTTTACAAAATTTAAAAAACATGTTGCTTTTTAATTCATAATTATTAACTTGCGACGCAAAATTTATTACCTACAAAAGTATGAAAATTAAGAAAATTATGGCTTTAAAAGTGTTAGTATTATTGGCACTGGCATTAGGTTTCACAGGTTGTAGCAAAAAAGGAAGTACTAAAGGTGGTTCTTCAGCTACAGGATGGAAAATTAATGATAAAAAAGGCGGGTTCCAATTTAACGACAAATTTAAACAGCAAGAGACGCCTCCTGGAATGATTTCGATTGAAGGTGGAACTTTTACAATGGGTAAAGTACAAGACGACGTTATGCATGATTGGAATAATTCTCCAAATCAGCAACATGTGCAGTCTTTTTTCATGGATGAAACCGAAGTTACCAACAAAATGTATACTGAATTTTTGTTTTGGATAAAAAATGTATTTCCTCCAACAGATGAAAATTACAAAAACATATACAATGGTGTTATTCCAGATACCTTAGTTTGGAGAAATCGTTTGGGATATAACGAAACAATGACAAACAACTATTTACGTCATCCTGCTTATGCTGATTACCCAGTAGTTGGAGTTAATTGGATTCAAGCTGTTGAATTTAGTAAATGGAGAACTGATCGTGTTAACGAAAACATCTTAGAAAGAGAAGGTTATTTAAAAAGAGATAACAAAATCAAATTAGGAACAGACGTAACAGCAGAAAATTCATTCAGCACAGAAACTTATATCAATGCACCATCAAAAACTTTTGGAGGAAACGAAGAAGTAGTTCTTAAAAAAGAAATGGGTACTGGTAGAAGACAACCTGCTGAGGATGCGAAAAACGTGTATGCTCAAAGAAGCTCAGGGTTAATTTTACCTGAGTATCGTTTACCAACTGAAGCTGAGTGGGAATATGCAGCAGTAGCTTTAGTAGGAAATAGAGAATATAACATCTACAAAGGACAAAAGAAATATCCTTGGAATGGACAATACACGCGTACTTCTAAAAGACAATACAGAGGTGATCAATTAGCTAACTTCAAACAAGGAAAAGGAGATTACGGTGGAATCGCAGGTTGGTCAGATGACGGAGCTGATATCACAAATAAAGTTAAAAGTTATGCACCAAACGATTTCGGATTATACGACATGGCTGGAAACGTAGCTGAATGGGTACAAGACGTTTACAGACCAATGGTTGATGATGAAGCAAATGATTTCAACTACTTCAGAGGTAACGTATATACAAAAAATAAAATTGGAGAGGACGGAGTTGTGGAATTAGTTACTACTGACAACGTTAAATATGACACATTAAGCAACGGTAGAATTATGGCTAGAAATTTCCCTGGTCAAATTGCTCAAGTACCAGTTGATGAAAATGATACTTATTTAAGAACTCAGTTTTCAACGTCAGATAACAGAAACTACAGAGATGGTGACAGACAATCTACCCGTTACTACAGACTTGGTGGTTCAGAAGAAAATACTCAAGGTGATAATGAAAAAAGAATGTACGAATCTCCTAAACATTCTATTTCAGTTGACAGTATTGGTAAATTAAATAAGAAATTTGATACTTCAAGCAAAAGAACGACTCTTGTTGATGACAATGTAAGAGTTTACAAAGGTGGTTCATGGAGAGATAGAGCATATTGGTTAGATCCAGCTTCTAGAAGATTCTTCCCTCAAGATATGGCTACTGATTATATCGGTTTTAGATGTGCAATGTCTAAAGTAGGGCCTAAATCTAAAGCTAAAACAGCTAGAGGTAATGTTAAAAAATAATTTTCTTTAAATACTTTTAAAGCCCTTTCAATTGAAAGGGCTTTTTTTTATATATTCGTTTCTGTAAAACAAACAATATGAATTTACCAACAATAGCCGAAATACACACTTTATTCTTAAAAACATCTAGTATTTCAATTGATACACGAAAAATCGAAAAAGACTGTTTATTTGTTGCTCTGAAAGGTGAAAATTTTGACGCAAATACTTTTACCAAAGATGCCTTAGAAAAAGGTGCGAAATATGTCATCATAGACAACAAAGACTACTACATAAACGATAAAACAATTTTAGTTAAAAACTCCTTAGTCACATTACAAGAATTAGCAAAATTTCATAGAAATTATCTTGGATTACCTATAATAGCTTTAACAGGAAGTAATGGAAAAACAACTACAAAAGAGTTAATACATACTGTTTTATCAAAAAAATACAACACACTGGCTACCATAGGAAATTTGAACAATCATATTGGAGTTCCACTAACGCTACTGCGTTTTACAAAAGAAACTGAAATAGGAATTGTAGAAATGGGCGCAAACCATCAAAAAGAAATTGAATTCTTGTGTGAAATTGCACAACCCGATTATGGCTACATAACTAATTTTGGAAAAGCACATTTAGAGGGATTTGGCGGAGTCGAAGGAGTAATCAAAGGTAAAAGTGAGATGTATACTTATCTCAAGTCACACAATAAAACTGTTTTTATAAATTCAGACGATATTATTCAGCAAGAAAAGACTTCTGATATGAATAAATTCACCTTTGGATTTTACAATAAGAATTGTGACGTACAAATATCTAAAGTTACTGCCAATCCAATGGTAAATATTATTTACAATAACACAGAAATTAAATCACACTTGATTGGCATTTATAATTCGAACAATATCAATGCAGCAATTACGATAGGAAACTATTTCAATGTACCTGATAACTTAATTAAAGAAGCCATAGAAAATTACATACCAGAGAACAATCGATCGCAATTAATTATAAAGAAAAATAACGAGATTATTTTAGATGCTTACAATGCAAACCCAAGCAGTATGGTTGCCGCTTTAACTAATTTTATTCAATTAGAAAAAGCTAATAAAATTGCTGTTTTAGGCGATATGTTTGAACTAGGTACAGAAAGCAAAAGTGAACACAAGAAAATAGTTGAAATTTTAGAACCTCATAAAGATATTACTACTTATTTTATTGGAAAAGATTTTTATGCTAATAAAATTGAAAGCAATCATATGAACTTTTATGAAAATTTCGATACTTTTTCAAAAGTTATTTTATTGAACAAACCTATTAATAGCATCGTTCTAATTAAAGGTTCAAGAGGAATGGCTTTAGAAAAAACTTTAGACATTTTATAAGTCAATATCGGATTAAATACAAAAAAATAATTCTACATTATGTTCATTTCTTTTAATAGCCGATTGCTCACTCAAAATTTCGAAAAGGTATATAAACCAAGATATTCCCGATGAAGTCGGGATACTCTGTACGAGTTTTAATTAACAAACGAATATCAATAAAATAAAAAATCCCACAATTCTGTGGGATTTAATTTCTAAGTGGGCGATGAGGGGTTCGAACCCCCGACCCCCTCGGTGTAAACGAGGTGCTCTGAACCAGCTGAGCTAATCGCCCCAATAAATTGCTTTACTATTACCGTATTGCGAGTGCAAATATACAAGGATTATTTTTATCTGCAAGTGTTTTTGAAAAAAAATTACACAATTTCTGCAACTACAAAAGTACTTCCACCTATGTAAATAAAATCAGAATCTTTCGCTGAATTAACCGCTTCTTCATAAGCTTCTGATACCGAATTAAATACTTTTCCAAGCAAACCAAAATCACTTGCTTTTTGTTTTAAAATTTCAGCATCTAAGCCTCTTGGCACATTAGGTTTACAAAAATAATATTTTGCATTTTTGGGAAATAAAGGCAAAATCGAATCTAAATCTTTGTCATTAACTACTCCTAAAATCACATGAAGCGTTTCAAAAGAATGCTTTTGAATTTGATTCAACACTATTTTTAATCCGTGACTATTATGAGCTGTATCACAAACCGTAAATGGTGCTTTATCTAAAATTTGCCATCTACCAAGTAATCCTGTATTTTGAATTACGTTTTTAAATCCTTTTGTAATATGAGATTCATCAATTGAAAAATGCGCTTGTAATAACTTTATAGCTTGTAAAACTGTTTTCTTGTTATGCACTTGATAATCGCCTAATAAAGCACATTCGTAAGCAACTTCGGGATTATCTTGAGCAAAATATAGGGGTGCATTTTCAAATTTCGCTTTATCTAAAAAAACAGGTTTTGTTTCTTCTGAATATTCTCCAATAACTACTGGAATATTCGATTTGATAATTCCAGCTTTTTCAGCAGCTATTTTAGGCAACGTATCACCTAAAAATTGCGTATGATCAAAACCAATATTCGTAATAACTGAAACCAAAGGGGTAATAACATTGGTAGAATCTAATCTTCCTCCCATGCCAACTTCAATAACAGCTACATCAACTTGTTCCTTGGCAAAGTAATCAAAGGCTAAACCAACAGTCATTTCAAAAAAACTTAATTGATTCGCTTCAAAAAACGACTTATTTTCCGAAATAAAGTCTACAACAAAATCTTCGGAAATCATTTCACCATTGATACGGATTCTTTCGCGAAAATCTTTTAAATGAGGCGAAGTATACAAGCCTACTTTATATCCTGCCTCTTGAAGAATGGAAGCAATCATAGACGACGTAGAACCTTTTCCATTGGTTCCCGCCACATGAATCGATTTAAATTTAGTTTCCGGATGCTGCAAATGCTCTACCAACAAATGCGTATTGGTCAAATCTTTTTTATAAGCCGAAGCGCCTTGCATTTGAAACATAGGCAACTGACTAAACATCCAATCTGTAGTTTCTTTGTAAGTCATTTTAATATTTGAAACGAATGTTTTGGGCTTTCTTGCCGTCCATGTTCCCGCTATCCATTACAATCAATGCTAGCGCATTGGATTTTCATTACTATCGGGGTTAAAAAGCAAACTTTTAGTATTCTTGATTATTCTCCCACTTGAAAATTCACTACCACAAAACCAATTTGAGTTTCGGGTGCATTGGCATCAGGTTGCCATTTGAAGGTTTTTGCGGTTTCAAGTGCCGGATTTACTAAACAAGGATTCGTATTAGTGGTTCCTTGAGTTCTTTCGGCGCGAACAACATTCCCTTGACGATTTACCCAAATTTTCACTACTACTTTACCAGATTCATTACAATCTTGAATTTTCTTGCTATTACCCGACAATTTTCTTCCAGCCAATCCCCAACCAGTTCCCTTTCCGGTTCCTATTCCATCGCCAGTTCTACTACCGTAAAAGCTATTAGCATATAAACTTCCATTAGGATTTCCTTTATCACCACCTTCATCATCATCACCATGACCTGATTGTGAAGTTCCATCTTGTTTTGGTCCTTTCAAAATGCTATTTAAAGCACTATTATTAGGTTTTGTTGGTTTGGTTTCTGTTGGTTTAACAACAGGTTTTGTTTCTGCAGGTTTTGTAAGGGGTTTTGTTTTTTCTTTTTTAGGTAAAGTAATTGGCGCTTCATCCTCTTGAGTTAGAACATCATCTTCTTCAGCTGGAACAGGCTTTGATTGTGCTTGCTCAGGAGCCGATTGAATAGGCTCTGTTGGTTGAATTTCCCCACTACCGGTTTCACTAGTTCCAAAGTTAACTGCAATACCGTTTTCTGGCGGGGGATCCATATAGGTTAATCCGAAAATAGTAAACAACAGAAAAAGTATCACAAAAATAACCGATGTTATTGTGAATGATTTTTTCTC
>JAHRWO010000189.1 GCA_019105125.1 Flavobacterium sp. | reverse complement strand
TGGATATTTTGGAAAACAATTCCATCACACAACTGGTCGTAATTGACGACAACGAATACAAAGGAATACTTCACTTACACGATATTTTAAAAGAAGGAATCGTATAATGGCAGAAAAAAACATGAAAGAGATGTCGTTTTTAGATCATCTCGAAGAATTGCGTTGGTTATTGGTAAGAAGCTCGGCAGCCATTCTAGTTTGTGGAGTCGTAGCTTTCTTTTTTAGTGATTTCATTTTCAATGAAATTATTTTTGGACCAAAAAGTCCCGATTTTGTAACGTACCAATTCTTTTGCGATTTAGGAAAACAATTTGACTTGGCCGATACGATGTGTATCACCGAAATCAATCTTCCCATTCAAAACAGAGAAATGGGAGGCCAATTTTCGATGCACATGTGGACCTCTATTACGGTAGGATTTATTTTTGCTTTTCCTTTTATATTATGGGAAATTTGGAAATTTATTAGCCCAGCTTTGTACGAAAAAGAAAAGAAATATGCGGCTTCATTTATCATAGTATCTTCAATATTGTTTTTTATTGGGGTTTTGTTTGGCTACTATTTAATTGCGCCTTTATCTGTACAATTCTTTGCTAGCTACATTGTCAGTCCAGAAATTAGTAATTCGATTGATATTGATTCCTACATGAGTTTGATGAAAACATCCGCTATTGCAAGTGGATTGTTATTTGAGTTGCCAATCATCATTTTCTTCTTAACCAAGATTGGATTGGTTACACCAGAATTTTTAAGAAAATACAGAAAATATACTCTTGTAATTGTATTGATTATTGCGGCGATTATTACACCTCCTGATGTTTTGAGTCAAATTATCGTTACAATCCCAATTATGATATTATACGAAGCTAGTATTTTAATTAGTGTTTTAGTCATAAAGAGTCAAGAAAAAGAAAAATTAAAAGCATAAAAAAATGGCAGATTTAGTAAAAGAATTCAATGATTACCGTTCAAAAATGAACGAAAAGTTATTAGCAGACAACAACAAAGTCATCAAAAGAATCTTCAATGTAGACACCAATGCATACATGGAAGGTGCTTTAGATGTTAAGACCAAAGAATTACTTGGTTTAGTAGCTTCAGCGGTTTTACGTTGTGATGATTGCATCAAATACCACTTAGAAACCGCATACAAAAACGGAGTTAACAGAGAAGAAATGATGGAAGCCATGGGAATTGCCACCTTGGTAGGCGGTACTATCGTAATCCCTCACTTAAGAAGAGCCTATGAGTTTTGGGAAGCATTAGAAGAACAGAGTTCGAATTAACAAATTCCAAAATCGAAATTAAAAATAGTAGTTCGTTGAATGTTTTTTGTTTATTTGCAGTGAAATTTCACTTATAAACTCATAAACTTCTAAACTCATAAACTAGAAAAATGAAATTAAGAGCAGAAAATTTAGTTAAAACCTATAAAAAAAGAAGCGTTGTAAAAGGGATTTCTGTGGAAGTGAACCAAGGAGAAATCGTGGGATTACTAGGACCAAATGGCGCCGGAAAAACCACTTCGTTCTACATGATTGTAGGTTTAGTAAAACCAAACAGTGGCCATATCTACTTAGATGATATGGACATTACCAATTATCCCATGTACAAAAGAGCTCAAAATGGTATTGGCTATTTGGCACAAGAAGCTTCTGTTTTCAGAAAATTGAGTATTGAAGATAATATTTTGAGTGTTTTGCAATTGACAACGCTTTCTAAAGCCGAACAAGAAGCTAAAATGGAAGAGTTAATTGCAGAATTTGCATTAGAACACATCAGAACCAATCGTGGGGATTTACTTTCAGGAGGGGAACGTCGTCGTACGGAGATTGCACGTGCTTTAGCAACCGATCCTAAATTCATTCTTTTGGACGAACCTTTTGCAGGAGTCGACCCAGTTGCGGTAGAAGACATTCAACGAATTGTGGCCCAATTAAAAAACAAAAACATTGGGATTTTAATTACGGACCATAACGTTCAAGAAACTTTAGCGATTACGGATAAAACCTATTTAATGTTTGAAGGAGGTATCCTAAAAGCCGGAAAACCTGAGGAACTAGCGTCAGATGAAGTAGTAAGACGTGTTTATTTAGGTCAAAACTTCGAATTAAGAAGAACTAAAATCGATTTTGAAGCACCAAAAACCACCATCATTCACGGTAAAGGAGAATTGAATTTGAATAAAGAATAATTCTTTTGTAGCGCAAAGTTTCACGAAGTTTAGCACAAACAAAGTCACACAAAGTTTTAATATTTATTATTGCGCACTTAGTTATTAAAGAGATGTTTAACAGCATGACAAACTTGGCGTATAATCCAATATGAACCATACCAAGCGCAACGCCATACAATCAATCAACACAAAACAAACCTTTGTGTATGTGTTTAAATAATTAGTGCCCATTGTGTCTTCCTTGTGTCCTTAGTGGTTAAATTTATCGAATACACTTCAACAACAACTTATTCTTATCGCCATTAAAAATATTCACATCCACCATACCTTCAATTCCTTGAATTTGAGCTTTCTCGGTGAATTGCCAAAACAACCAATCATCCTCTAAATGATTGCGCCAAAAATTATAATTGGCAATCCAAAGCGGATAATCCGAAAACTCTTTTTTTAAAAAATCATTGTAATAACTTTCTCCAGAATAGATGATGGGCTTGACTTTATAATGCTTTTCTACCTTTTTCAACCAGCGACGTAATCCTACTTTTAGACTATCAATGGATTGTGATTTAGGTAATTTTTCAATATCCAAAACAGGAGGTAAATCACCTTTTTGCAATTTTACAGTTTTGATAAAATTCTCAGCTTGTTCAATCGAATTTTCGTTGGGACGATAATAATGATATGCACCTCGAATGAGTTCTCGCTCTTTCGAAGCTTTCCAATTCTCTTTGAATCTTGAATCTACCTTATTTTTTCCAGCGGTGGCGCGAATAAACACAAAAGACAACTCAAACGATTCATCTATATGATAAGTTTGCTCCCAATCAATTTCACTCTGGTATTCCGAAATATCAAAACCTATGGCTTTTTCATCGTGTTTGTGTAACACTTCGTAAATTCGGATATCGGCTAGTTTTCGTTCTTCTTTAGAAAGTGTGGCTACATTTTTATCGGTTTTAAAACCTAAATAATAGAGAAATCCATCGCGAAATTTATAAATTCCAATCGCAACAAAGAGCAACAAAATAAAAAAAATAAGATAGAAAATCCATTTATTTGTACTATTGGACTTTCTTTTAGAAACAGGTTTTCTTCTGTAACTTTTGGACGCCATTACGCCTTAGCCGTCATTTTATTACTGATTACCGAAACCAGCACATAACTAATGATAATCAAAGGAATAGCTACAAAACCTAGAATAAAAAAGGACACCAAAGAACCAATTAAAAATAGGATTTGCATTTTATATTTTGACCAAGTAAATTCTTTAATTTTCAAAGAAAACAAGGGAATTTCGGCATTTAAAATATAAGCACTAATTAATGTAATTACTAGTAAAACATAAGGATTGTATAAAATAGCAGTCAACATTTCAAAATCATTTGCATATTGAATCATCGGAATGCTCATGATGACTAATGCATTTGCTGGTGTTGGTAGCCCTATAAAAGAATCCGTTTGACGCGTATCGATATTAAAATTTGCCAAACGATAACAAGAGGCAATGGTAATTAAAAAACCCAAATACGGTACAAATCCCATATAAAACGTTTCTTCTGTTAACATGTATTCGGGTTGGGTTTGCTGAATATCTTCAAACAAACGAAACATCATCAAACCTGGAACTACACCACAAGTAACCATATCGGCTAAAGAATCCAACTGCACACCTAAAGGACCTGCTACATTGAATTTTCTAGCTAAAAATCCATCCCAAAAATCAAGAAAA
>JAHRWO010000183.1 GCA_019105125.1 Flavobacterium sp. | reverse complement strand
CGGTATTTTGATACAAATACACGTACAAATCAGGCTTTGGCATTTCTTTGTGAATGATATCGAACATGGTTTTGTATAATCGATATTCGTCTTCTTGAAGCGTTACTTTGGCAAAAATTAGTGATTTGAAAATGTGATAATCCGCCACCACAAAATCTTTGAACAAATCAAATTGCGCTAAATCGTCTGATAATTGTTGGTATCTATCAGCTAAAAACGACATTTCTAAAGGAAACGCATACCTACTTTGGTCTTTATAAAACTTTGGTAAAAACGGATTGTCTGCAAAACGTTCTAACACTAATTTTGCATTGCAATCTTCAGATAATTTAGTTGATAATGTTGTTTTTCCAGCTCCAATATTTCCTTCAATGGCGATGTAATTAAATTGTTGTAATTGGAGTTTTTCAATGGGTGAAATTATAGAATGAACCGCTTTTATTTCGCTTGTATCTTCCGTTTGAAGTAACAATTGAGAAACAGATTTCTTTAAAAGAGGATGTTCCCAATTCAATCCCAAATCTAACATCGGTTGCAACACAAATTTTCGGTTTTGCATTAACGGATGAGGAACTTGCAGATTTTCGGTTGAAATAATCTCTTCATCAAAAGCGATTATATCTACATCAATTATCCTAGCCTGATAACCCGAATCTTTAGAACGAACTCTACCTAACTTTTTCTCTACTTTTAAAACCTGATTCAATATTTTTTGAGCCGATTTTATCGTATGAATTAGAATTGCAGCATTATAAAAAGGTTCGCTTTCAAAACCCCAAGCTGGTGTTTCATAAATTTTAGAAACCTTTACCACAGTTGCTACTTCATTATGAATCAAATCAATACAAGATTGAATCGTTTCTAAACGATTGCCTTGATTACTTCCTAAAGATAAAATGACCTGATGCTGACTCATATTGGCAAAATAACAAACTATTTTAGACTTCTAATTTACCTTTTTCATTTTTTTATGAACATGTAACATTTTTCTACTTTCTCCTACTAATACATTAAATTAAAATGAAATTGAAATGAGATTTTTAGGAAATGTATTAGCTACCATTGTTGGACTTTTTGTTTTTTCAATGATTTTTTTCTTCGGAATTATAATTATTGGTGCTATTGCAGGTAGTGGAGAAGAAACGGTCAGCGTTAAAAAGAATTCCGTTATTGAATTAGACTTATCAAAAGTATCTTTAGACTACGCTGGAAAAACCAATTATAAAGACTTCAATTACTTTGAAGCGCATCATGACGGTGTAACCGATATTTTAAATGCAATTGAAGTAGCAAAAACAGATGATAAAATTAAAGGAATATCGATTTTAAACAATCAATCTCGATTAGGTTTGGCCCAAAGTAAAGCCGTTCGTGACAAATTAGAAGATTTTAAAAAATCAGGAAAATTTGTATACGCCTATTCAAATTATTACACGCAAGGTGAATACTACTTAAATTCTGTAGCGGATCAAGTGTATTTAAATCCAGTTGGTGAAGTTGATTTCAAAGGACTTTCTTCTGAAATTTTATATATGAAAGATTTACAAGAGAAATCAGGTGTAAAGTTTGAAGTCATTCGTCACGGGAAATACAAAAGTGCTGTTGAGCCTTATCTTTCACAAGAGATGAGTCCAGAAAATCGTGAACAAATGACGGTTTTATTGAATTCGGTTTGGAATACGATTGTGAGTGATATTGCTAAAAGTAGAAAATTATCGGTTATTCAATTGAATGCGATTGCCAATTCTTTAGGTGCTAGAACTCCAGAATTAGCTTTAGCAAATAAATTAGTTGACAAAGTGGCTTATGAAGATGAATATCATGATGCTATTCGTACCAAATTAAAACTTGCCAAAGACGAGAAATATAATTTTGTAAGTGTTAGAGATTACGCTAAAACTGCTGCTTCAACAGTTGAAGATTACTCTAAAAAAGATATCATTGCGGTAATTTATGCTCAGGGAGAAATTTTAGGTGGCGAAGGTGATGTAAATGTAATTGGAGAAGGTTCTATCAAACGTTCTTTGAGAGATGCTCGCGAAGACAAAAATGTTAAGGCTATTGTTTTACGAGTAAATAGTCCAGGTGGAAGCGCGCTGACTTCAGAATTAATTTGGAGAGAAATCGAAATCACTAAAAAAACAAAACCCGTTGTAGTTTCTATGGGGAATTATGCTGCTTCTGGAGGTTATTACATCGCAGCTAATGCGGATCGAATTTTCGCAGAACCAAACACAATTACTGGTTCAATTGGAGTTTTTGGAATGTTACCAAACATGAACCAATTAGGTAAAAATATCGGAATTAATGCCGAACAAGTAAAAACTCACGACAACGCAAGTGGCTACAGTATTTTTGAGCCTATCGATGAAAACTTCAAAGGATTTGTTTTAGAAAGTATTGAAAAAACATACGCTACTTTCTTAAAACGCGTAGCAGATGGAAGAAAAATGACCCCTGAACAAGTTGATGCCATTGCTCAAGGAAGAGTTTGGACAGGAATTGACGCTCAAAAACTTGGCTTAGTAGACGAAATTGGCGGATTAGATGCAGCTATCAAACATGCAGCAAAACTTGGGAAAACGACTTCGTACAGAACTGAAAACTTCCCAGAATATGAAAAAAGCTTTGAAGATTTATTAGCTAATTTCACAGGAATGGCCATGTTTAAAACTAAAGAACAATTATTAAAAGAACAACTTGGTGAAGAAGGCTTCCAAATGTTAGAACAAATCAAACGTGTAAAAAGCAGAAAAGGTATTCAAGCAATGATGCCTTACGAAATCGAGATTCATTAATCTTTAACTATAAACATCAAAATCCCAAAGACAATTCGTTTTTGGGATTTTTTTATATATTTTACTCAAATTTAATGCGTAAATTTACAATTGGTATTACTTTTGTGTAGCTAAAATCATTCACTTCAAAAAATACAATCATGTTAAAGAAAGTTTTAAAAGGACTTGGGATATTTCTTTTGGTAACCATCATCGCATTAGCAGCAGCACCTTTTTTGTTTAAAGACAAAATCAAGGAAATGATTGCTAAAACATTGAATGAAAATGTAAACGCTAACATTGCGTTTGAAGATGTGGATTTGAGTTTGTTTAAGAGTTTTCCACAAGCTCATGTAACAATTGACAAACTTAGCATCATTAACAAAGCTCCTTTTGCTGGAGATACGCTTTTATATGCCGGCGAGACTAATGTTACAATGAGTGTAAAAGAACTTTTTAAAGGCGAAGGCGAAACCATGAGTTTAGAAAGTTTTAGTGCTGTTGATGGAATTGTTAACATCATTTTCAATAAAGATGGCGTTGGTAATTTTGACATCGCATTGAAAGAAGCTGAAGAGAAAAAACCATCAGAAAGCAAACCTTTTTCTTTAGACATTCAGAATTATGAAGTGGAAAATTTGAAATTCAGTTATACTGATGAAGGTTCGAACATGAAAATGGTTTTAGACAGCATTTATCATGAAGGAAAAGGAAATTTTGCCGCTCAAAAATTAGATTTGGAAACCAAAACTACCGCCAAACTTTCTTTTGAAATGGAAAAAATGAACTACATGAACAATGTAGGAATTACTTTAGACGCTATTTTGGGAATTGATTTAGAGAAAAGCAAATACGAATTCAAAGACAACAAAGCTTTAATCAATCAATTACCATTAGAATTTAATGGTTTCATCCAAATGGTGGAAGCTGGACAGACTTATGACTTAACATTTAAAACACCAACTTCTGATTTTAAAAATTTCTTAGGATTAGTTCCAGCAGCTTATTCAGGTGATATCAATAAAGTAAAAACCACTGGACAGTTCTCAGTAGATGGAAAAGTAAAAGGAAATTTGACCGAAACTACTATTCCAGCTTTTGATGTGAAAATTGCTTCGAAAAATGCCTCTTTCCAATATCCAGATTTACCAAAATCGGTTAAAAATATTGTGATTGACACACATATTGTTAATGAGACAGGAGCAATGAATGACACTTTTGTGAATTTACACCAATTGTCATTCGCAATTGATCAAGACGTTTTTAATGCGAAGGCAATTGTGAAAAATATTGCCACAAATGCTCTAGTAGATGCCGAATTAAAAGGAACCATCAATTTAGCAAATGTTACCAAAGCGTATCCTGTAAAATTAGACAAACCCCTAACCGGAATTCTAAAAGCGGATGTGAAAACGAAGTTTGACATGAAATCAGTTGAAACTTCTCAATATCAAAACATACAAAATTCGGGAACAGTTAGTTTAACTGGATTTAATTATGAAGGTCCAGAAATGGCAAAACCATTCAAGATTAATCAAGCTAATGTAGCGTTCAATCCAAACCATATCAATTTGAGCAAGTTTGATGCTAAAACGGGTTCGTCTGATATTCAAGTAAATGGAACATTGGATAATTTCTACGGATTTATGTTCAAAAACCAAATCTTGAAAGGGAAATTCAATATGAATTCTACTAAATTAGTGGTTTCTGATTTCATGGCGCCAACTACAACTGTTTCAGAAGAAGGCAAAAAAACTACTGAAGCAGTAAAAATCCCTTCTTTCTTAGATTGTAGCATAACAGCAAAAGCAGGAACTGTTGTTTATGATAACTTAAATTTAAAAGACGTTTCAGGAAATATGGTTATTCGTGATGAAGCGGTTACCTTAAACAATTTAAAAATGGGAATTTTTGGAGGGAATATTGGTTTAACCGGAACCGTTTCTACCAAAGGAAATACTCCGAAATTTGACATGAATTTAGGTTTAAACGCGGTTAATATTGCCGAATCGTTTACCCAATTGGACATGTTAAAATCAATTGCTCCAATTGCTGGTGTTATTAATGGAAAATTAAATTCAACCATCAAACTTTCAGGAAATTTACAAAACGATATGACGCCTAACTTAAAAACCATTTCTGGTGATTTATTTGGGCAATTATTATCAACTACTATCAATGAAAAGAACTCTGCAATGCTAACTTCTTTAAGTTCTAACTTAAAATTCATCGATATGAGTAAAGTAAACTTAAACGATGTAAAAGCGGCTTTATCTTTTAAAGATGGAAAAGTTAATGTAAAACCTTTCGATATTAAATACCAAGACATTACAGTTAACGTAGGCGGAAGTCACGGTTTTGATCAAACGATGAACTACAATTTAAAGTTTGATGTTCCAGTGAAATATTTAGGAAAAGACGTAACCAATTTAATTGCGAAATTAACACCTGCCGACCAAAAACAAATAACCAGCATTCCAGTAAATGGATTAATGACAGGTAACTTTTCGCAACCAAAGTTTAATTCCGATTTAAAACAATCGACTACAAATTTGACTACGCAATTGGTTAAAATGCAGAAAGAGAAATATGTGAATCAAGGCACGAATGCATTAAACAATATGTTGAATGGAACCAAAGGCAATACTTCTGGAACCACTACAACTACAACAGATACTTCAAAAACCAAAACCACACCTAAAGAAG
>JAHRWO010000180.1 GCA_019105125.1 Flavobacterium sp. | reverse complement strand
AATTAAGGTGAATCTTTATAAAAGTTATTCACAATTTGGTATTTTGCTATTAAAGTGTTGTGGAATGCTTGCCTTTAATTGAAAGTTTAGCAATAGCTTCTGCATTTTTATCAGAAGAATTAGCCGATGTTCCAGTAACAAAAACACCTTTTAATCCGTATTTGGAAACAATACCGTAAACAGTTGCTTCATCATCTGGATTTGAATTTCCTTCGTAATGGTAAATGTGATTGATGGTATAATTTTCGGGATGCAAAATTATATCTTCTTCATTTTGATTGAAATCAAATGTAAACCCTTTCTCTCTTAATTTTATAAGCGCTTCGGAGACAGAAGCGTAGTGATAAATAGTTGACATAAGAATTAAGTATTATAAATTTGCGACCTATAAATTTACGAATATATTAGCTCTTAAAAGCTAAAGATTATGTTAAACTATCTATTAAAATTTCTTTAAAACGATATAATTTGTTGTAAGTTTGCACCGCAGACCGCCTTATCGTTCCCGATTTTCGGGAGAGGACAGTCCGGACACCAAAGAGTAGCATAGTGGGTAACGCCCATCCATCGAAAGGTGAGGACAAGTGCAACAGAAAGTATGTACAGGTAATGCTGTAGTGAAACCAGGTAAACTCTATGCGGTGAAATGCCAAGTATATCAGCAGTTTCTGAGAAATCAGAATAAGGGCTACTCGTCCGATGTTGAAGGGTAGGCAGCTTGAGCTAAGCAGTAATGTTTAGTCTAGATAAATGATAAGGCTCCGATTTATTGGAGACAGAATCCGGCTTATAGGTCTGCTTTTTTAATCTGTTGTTGTGATAACTTCGTTTGGATTATCTGAAACTTCTAGATTTTTATTTTTTTCAATTTCAAATAATTCTCTTTCAACGTTATTATAATCTTTAATCACTTTGATAATTATCAAACAAAGTGGAATCGTAAAAAATTCGTTAGCTAAATTTATTTTAGTTGCTCTAGTTATTTCTTCTAATGTTTCTGCATCCATGTTTAGTCGCATTCCAATTCTTTCTAAAAAAGAAGCAATTATCCAGAGCGTCCACCAAATTCCAACAAAAGTCACATTTAATTTTTTCTTATAATCAGATTTTACTTTACAGATATAATTCTCAGTTTCAATGTAAAGTTCTCTCATTATTTGATAAGGTCTGAAAAGATTCAAAATAGGAACAAACCAAGCTCCAGCAGCCCAACCCTCAGTGTGTTCCAAATGTTTTACAACTTGATGTAAGTTATAATAGGCTCTTCTAAACCAAAGAATAAAAAAGATATAGCATAAAATATAGATTCCAAAGGTAATAATACTAACAATTCGCTGTCTCGAATCATTTAATTCTGCTTCTTCTAAAGTAAATCCTTCAATAGAATTTAGCATACTATATTGTAGTAAATCAGAAATAATTGCAATAACATTTAAAACAAATAGTATTGAAAAAATAGTAATTATATTTTTAGCTCTTTGGTTGTTATTTTTTAACATATGATAGTATTTTTTTATCCTTCATCTTCGTCTTCAAATTCTTCTTCATCTTCGCTTTCAAATTCATAGAATGAGAAAACAGAACCGCCATAGCTTTTAGAAAATGAAAAATTCGATAAATGATCTAACTTGGTATGTTTTGAATGTTCTACAATCAACATTCCTTCTTCGTCTAAGAGTTCATTTTCAAAAATAAGTTCAATGATTTTTTCAAAGTTTTCCTGACTCAAATCATACGGTGGATCAGCAAAAATGATATCATAACTCGCTTTGCTTTTTTCTAAAAATTTGAAAACATCGCTTTTGATTACACTAATGTCTAAATCTAATTCCGTTGAAGTCTTTTTGATGAAATTCACACAACCCATATCGCCATCAACACTAGTTATAGGTCCAGCACCTCGGGAAGCAAATTCGTAACTAATGTTACCTGTTCCTGCAAATAAATCCAAAACTTTTAAGCCGTGAAAATTAAAGTAGTTATTCAAAATATTGAATAGCGATTCCTTACACATATCGGTTGTAGGACGAACAGGTAAGTTTTTTGGAGCTACTAAACGGCGCCCTTTGTGTTTTCCGGAGATAATTCTCATGAATGATAAAGTATAAAGTGATTTCTCAATTCTGCAGAAGAAACGTCTAAGATTGAAGCTTTATTTGAAACATCAAGTAAAGTACAATTTCTAATGTATTGGTACGCAATTTTAAAAAATGCATCTTCTTCCGTACAATTTCCAAAAAGTTGCACTGAAATAGTTTCTGGATTTAATTGCAATTGTTCGCAAGTAAATAGAATGAAATAAATAAAATCTTCTGGTGTGCGGTATTGAAATGAATTAAAAAGTAATAATTGCTGATTTTTTACCACGACAATTTCAAAATGCTCTTTTTGAAGATGAACAAAAACTTGTTTTTCTTCTTTATTCTTGGACAAATCCAAAAGTTGTTTTACTAAAATAGAATTGGCATTTTGGTATTCAAAAGTTTCGTATTGGTCTAATAAAAAGTTATTGATATTAACGAATGGCACATAAACGTTATTCATTTCATATGGAAAAATAACATCATGTGTAAAAAAATCAGTTTCAAAAACTTTAGTATTGTATTGCAAGTAACTTGCTAAAAAATGAACATCAAATAGGGAAGTAGGGACAAAAGTATTCAAGTTATTATCATGAATTACCATTACTTCATCAAATGATTTTGTTAAGACAGGATAATCAACAAATGTGCGCCACAATTGTTCTTCAATTACTTTATTTTTCTCAAAGTGAATTGACATTGTGTTCATTACTTTATTAGAAAGTAAATCAAATACACAAAAAGAAAGTCCACTCAAGGAAACCTGAATGGACAACTTTTTGTATGTTTTTTGAGTAATGTCGTTATTCGTTATTACCATATTTTTTTGGCCAGTTTCCTGTAAGTGTAACTTCTTCTAAAGAACCTAAAATAATTTGAGGACCATTAATTTCGTCGATAGATTCTACTTTGTTTTCTTGTTTCACTAATTCTTGATCTAAATCTTTTAATAAAGCATTTTTATCAATTGTAGCTTGGAAAACTGAAATATTCATATCGTTTCTTGGAATTACATTAGTTTTCATGATAACAGGAACTTCAAAATCTCCTACTTTAACTACATTTAATCTTTTGTAACGGTCAGAGTTTTTGAACAATGAATCTTTTACTTTAACAGTACCTAATTTTGTAATGATAACTTCATCTTTGAAGAAACCACCAACGCCATCAGCACCTACTTTAATTCCAAATGCAGCATTTTTAGCAGCATCGATTACAGCAGTATCTTTTCTTGAAATAATTTCAAATTCTCCTGTTTCCACAAATTTTACTAATTCTTCAAAAGTATCTGCGTATTTTCCGTGAACTGATTTGTAACCTGTTTGAAGTTTTTTAATGTCAAGCATCTTTTTAACAGCTATTTCGTAGCGTGCTTCTTTTTCTTGCTTAAATTCAATTGGTTTCATTACAGATGCATAAATTAAATATGCTAATCCAAAACAAATAATCCATAAAGCAGCAGAAACAAATACTCTAGCTTTTGCCGGTAAAAATTTATCTATTAGTTTTACTAAAACCACTGCAACAACGCAAGTGATTACAACGTACAATAATAATAATAACATTAGATTTATATTTTTTAGTTAAATAGGTACGCAAATCTACAATTTTTTTTTCTACACAAAAGAATTTCTTGTAAAAATCATCAGTATATTTGAAAAATTAATATTGGCCTAAACCATTTTTATGACTTACAAGCTGTTTTACAATTTATTAC
>JAHRWO010000116.1 GCA_019105125.1 Flavobacterium sp. | reverse complement strand
TGGAGAATTTTTGACTCATGTACCCGATATTTCGTTTGACCTCTTCGCTTTGCGTATGCACATCAAAACCTGCGACATTGGCTGTACCATTCGTTGGATTGGAAATCCCAATCAACATTTTCATTGCTGTCGTTTTTCCGGCACCGTTTGCACCTAAAAAGCCAAATATTTCGCCTTTATCCACATGGAAACTAATGCCCTTTACGGCAGTGAAGTCGCCAAATTGTTTGGTTAAATTTTCTACGATAATGATTTTCTCTTGTACACTTTCCATTTGCTTTTCTTTTTATAAATCCATGAAAACATCCTCAATAGTTGCGGTTGCTTTTCGAATGCTTATGTTTTGATGTCCCTTTTCTTGCAAATACGATCGCAAAACTGCAATATCAAAAGGATCATTTTTGTCGATGTAATGCATGAATTCGCCAAAAGCAAACACGCTGAACTGTGAAGGAAACTCTTTCAAATCCAAAATCAAATTATGCATTTGATTAGTTGCTACTTCGTAGATCGTTTTTTCATACGCTTTCACAATGGCATCGGGAGAATCGATTTTAAGGATTTTTCCTTTTTGAATAAGTGCAATCCGATCGCACAAACTGGCTTCATCCATGTAGGGTGTGGAAACCAAAATGGTAATGCCTTTTTGTTTCAAGCGTTTTAGCATTTCCCAAAATTCTTTTCTAGAAACAGGGTCAACACCGGTTGTGGGTTCGTCTAAAAACAACACTTTTGGTTTATGGATAAGTGCGCAACACAAGGCTAACTTTTGTTTCATCCCACCTGATAATGCACCCGCTCTTCGGTTTTTAAATGGCTCGATTTGTACATAAATATCTTCTATCAAATCGTAATTTTCTTCAATGGTTGTTCCGAATATTGTGGCAAAAAAAGCTAAGTTTTCCGCAATGGTTAAATCTTGATACAACGAGAATTTCCCTGGCATATAACCCACCGAATTTCGTATTTCTTTCACTTGCTTTACTATGTCATAATTCGCTACCGTTGCACTACCTTCATTTGGAATCAATAATGTAGTCAACAAACGAAAAAGCGTTGTTTTACCTGCACCATCAGGACCAATTAAGCCAAAAAGTTCACCTTCCTGTACTTCAAACGTGATGTTTTGTAGTGCCTGAACGGTCTTATATTTTTTAGAAATATTTTTAACGGAAATACTCATGGGGTATGGTTAGAAGTGAAAAGTAAAAAGTGATTCGTCTATTTAATTAATAGAAAATTGCTTAGTTCGTGAGCGTCAACCCAGTGTTTTACATCAACTGGAATTTTGATAAAATCACCTGATTTTAAATGGATTTTCTCCCCATTTTCATTACTGAATGTAGCGTCTCCATTTATACAAACCAATAGTGCTGGAACTTTAGTAACATGCTCTTTCAATTGTTCATTTTTAGCAATTTGTAAAGCAATAACTTTATTTTCCGTAGGCTCAAACAACACTTGTGTTTGAACGGGTTTATCACTTGAATGTAAGTTGGTTAAATTCATTGGAAATACTGATTAAAGGTTGTAAAAGAATCTTGTATTGCTTTGAATTGAGCTTCTGAAGCTTCTTTTTCTAAATTATCCACTAACTCAATGTATGGTACTAACCATTTGTGTAATTCATCATGCGCTTGTCCTTTCATGGTACAGTTTGAGGTTAGTAAATCAAGATTGGTTTTTAAATTTGTTACCAATTGCGCATAATTTTTATCTGAATTACCAGCAAACGCGGTTACATCTTTTTCCATGTTGCGAATGTGTTCCATCATGTTATCATCGACTTTCCATTTTTCGCCGTTGTTTAAGACAATTGCTTCGTGTTCATCGTGATGATGTTCCGCTTTAACTGTTGTTTCAGTTGGTGTTTCGTCGTTTTTTTCTGTTTCTTTCGAACCTGAGTTACAAGAAAGGGCTAACACTGCAATGGTACTAAAAAGCAGCATTTTTACATTTGAATTTTTCATGGTTTTAGAGGTATTGATTTATTATTATTTTAGCCAAACTTCTGCTGGCATTCCTATTTTTAAACTTCCGTCGTTTTTCACCGCTACTTTTACGGCGTACACCAAATTGGCTCTTTCTTCTTTGGTTTGGATAACTTTTGGAGTAAATTCGGCTTGCGCGCTTATCCAAGTGATATTGCCTTCGTATTTTTTAGTATCGTTATCCGCATCAATGGCTACTGTAACTTTTTGTCCGATTTTGATTTGTGCCAATTGGGTTTCGGTCACATAAACGCGTAATTCCATTTCGTTTAAATTGGCGATTTTGTATAAAGGTTTGCCAAAAGCTGTGATTTCAGAAGGTTCTGCGTATTTCGTTAAAACGGTTCCATCGACTGGATTGGTGATTTTTGATTTCTTTATTTGGTCGTCTAATTTTTCAATTTGGACTTTAATTGATTTTATTTCGTTTAAAATTGGTGTATTTTGTGTTTGTACACTGCTGATTTGTTTTTCGATGACTTTTACTTTTCCGTCAATTTCGTCAATTTGTCTTTTGGTAGCGGCATTTTCGGCGTACATGTTTTGGATTCGGGTTTGCTCGATTTTAGCCGTTTTTAGTTGTTCATTTAAAACATTTATTTGCGACAACACGGAAGTCGATTTGGATTGAACTGTTTCAATAGAAGCTTTGAGTTGTTCACGGTTATAATGCAATTGCAATGTATCAATCAAACCTACTAACGATCCTTTTTTAAGTTGCGCGCCTTCTTCCACATTTAAAAACTCTATTTTTCCATTAGATTCAGAAGAAACTGTAATTTCTGTGGCTTCAAAATTGCCGTAAGCATCTGCCTTTTCGTTGTTTTTATTACAACTTATAAATATAATTGCTGTAAGAAGAATTCCTATTTTTTTCATGATGTATGCTTTAAATTCCTTTTATTATTTGATGATTCGCTTTGGCTAATTGCAATTGAATCTGATGCGTTTTTTCGGTGATTTTTGATTCGAAAAGTTGGGTAACTTCATTTAAATAATCGGAAGAAGTGATTACTCCGTTTTTCATTTGTGCTTCAGCTGAACGAACAATTTTTTCTCGTAACTGAATAATTTCTTTATCCGATTTTAGTTGGGTTTCCATTTTTCCGATTTCAAAATTGATTTCTTGTAATTGTCTTTTTTGATTTACTTCGAATGTTTCCTTTTCTGAGGCAACGATTTGTTTTGAAATTTCCAGTACTTCTTTTTCTTTTTTTGTTTTGTTCCAATCAAATAAGGTCCAATTTAATTTTATTCCCGTCATGTAAAAAGTTTCAAATGAATTGTTTAACATGTTCAAGGCAGGATTTCCGTAACCACCTTGTAAAAAAGCGTTTAGTTTTGGCGCATTGGACGTAGCGATTACTTTTTGAGATGCCTCGATTTGTTGTTTTTGTAATTCAAATAGCTCTAATTCTGGGCGGTTAACATCGTTAATTGAAGAGAAATTTTCAGGAATTGCCAACTTTGCATTCGTATTGAATGCAGTTCCTGAAAGTTCTTCTAAGTGTTGCCAAAGTTTGAGTTGGTCATATTTCACATCATTTAAATGTTGGTTGATTTTGATGATTTCGGCCTCTATCACTTGTTCTGATGCAGGTAAAACCGCTCCAAATTTTACGGCAACTTGTATTTCTTTACTTTTTTCTTGAAGTAACTTTCGTTTCGTCAATAATAATTCTTCTTTTTCTTGACCCAATAAGAGTCCAAAATAATACTGATTGACTAAGTTTTTTAATTGGTACAAATTGATATCAACAAGTTTTTGTTGCGTTTTTATTTGTGATGCTTTGAGTTGGGTTTGCGCTTTAATAGCACCGCCGTTGTAAAGGAGTTGATTTACATCTAAAGTGGCTCTGTATTGGTCTTTGTTTAGAGGTTCAATCGTTGCATTTGGCATAGAAAAAGGAACTTGCGTTACTTCCGATTGGTACGTAGCTTGTGCGTTTAAGGCAATTTTTGGCAGTTTTTCTTTTTCCAGAATATTGGTTTGCAATTCAGATTGACTTTGTAACAATTGGTTTTGTTTTGCCAATGGATAGTTCTTTTCAACTAATTCATAACATTTTTCAAGCGTTATTTTTTCCTGAGCACAAAAAGGGATTGAAAAAAGGGATAAGAGTATGTAAACGAACTTTTTCATCATTTTTTAATTGCGTTGATAATTTGTTCCGAGATGTGGATTTTTCGTTCTTCCATTAATTGAAAGAATTCGTCATTAGAAATGTTAATAATTCCTTTCACTAGGTTTTGTGCGGCAAAAGGAAAAGCAGTCATGGCGAAAATATCCAAGAGCAATTGTTTAGGTGAAATTGGCTTAATAATGCCTAAGCCGATTTCCGTTTCAATTTGTTTCAATAATTTAGAAGGATTGGGACGTTTTTCATCTTTTAGAAATTTAGCTACAAACTCGGGATTGTTGTTCATTTCCTGTATAATAAATTGTGGTAGAAAAGGATAATCCATCACAAAAGAGATATAACTATGAACAAACTTTTCTATTTTTTCAAATAAGGGGTCTTCCGAATTAAAAATCTCGTTGACTTGTGGGGCTAATTTCCCAAAGGCGTTCAAGAAAACAGCTTCGAATAATTTCTCTTTACTTCTGAAAAAGTAATGCAACATCGCTTTGTTTATTCCAGCTTCATCGGCTATTTCTTGCATTCTTGCACCTGTAAACCCTTTACTTTGAAACACTTTGAAAGCTGCTTCAAATATTTTTTCTTCTGTTGACATCATACTAACTGTTAAGTTTAACCATTTGGTTAACAAAGGTAGTTATAATTATTTAATACAAAATGCATTAGTAAAAATTTAACAAATTGATTAAATATTGAAATCAAATTAAACATATAAAACTGACAATAAAGGTTTTAATCACTTACAACACTAAACTCATTCAAAGATGATTTTTATTTTTCTGCTGTAATTGATTTTTGCGAGATAGTCTATGAATTCTGGGAGTTCGGAGAGGGAATGTAAATAAAGGGGTTGGGAAAAAAATGGAAAAACCCTATTAGGGTTGATTTTTTTGATGTCACTAAAGCTCTGCAATTGCGGGGCTTTTTTTATTTTAACTTCAAATGTAAAACTACTACAGTTCAACGAACAAAATTAAAAAAATCAAATTTACCTTAAGCACAATACCTGTCAAATCTCTATTTGAAAATATCTACCTAAAACGCTTCAACTACTTGACTTTAACTGCAACGCTCTCCTGAAACTAACCGAGCTTACAACTCCTCTACCTAAAACTCACCGAACATACAACTCCTCTAACTGTCAAATCGAGCGAAGTCGAGATTCATTTTACTATTATTTCTGTTGTAATAGGAACATGATCTGAAATTTCTCTTGCTTCTTTTAGTGTTGCAAAAGCCTCATAACAAATAAAATTACCTACCCTCCAAAATTGTAATTACTTCCACAATTTTTGCCACTTGTTGCTCTTCTGTGGCTACATCTTGTATGGCTTGTAAAAGTTCTTTTTGATAGGTTTTATCTTGT
>JAHRWO010000088.1 GCA_019105125.1 Flavobacterium sp. | reverse complement strand
CGAAGTAAAATCAGGTCAATGGAAACGTGAAGCCAATCGCGGTCACGAATTAGAAGGCAAAATCATCGGAATTATCGGTTATGGTAACATGGGAAAATCATTCGCAAAAAAATTACGCGGATTTGATGTAACCGTTTTGTGCCATGATATTTTACCTAACATGGGAGATGCTAATGCCACTCAAGTTTCATTATCTGAACTTCAAGAAAGAGCTGATGTTTTAAGTTTACACACACCTTGGACACTCGAAACCGATAAAATGGTAAATTCGGATTTCATTAATCAATTTAAAAAACCGTTTTGGTTTATTAATACCGCAAGAGGAAACTCGGTGGTAACAGCTGATTTGGTTGAAGGGTTGAAATCGGGTAAAATTTTAGGTGCTGGTTTAGATGTTTTGGAATACGAAAAACTATCTTTTGAAACTTTATTTGAAGGTGAAAAACCAGCCGCTTTTGAACATCTTTTACAGGCTGAAAACGTACTGTTAACGCCACATATCGCGGGTTGGACCTTTGAAAGTCATCAAAAACTTGCCCAAACAATTGTAGATAAAATTTGTAAGATTTATCAATAATTTTGTAACATTTGATTTCGTTGTCGACTAATAAAGAAAATGTTTTTATATTAGCATTTTATGGCGCATCCGAAAAGCCTTACGAGTAGGAGACAACTAAAACAAACAATTTTACAATGGAAGCACAAAAAGTAGACATGTTCATGATGACGAACGCTAAATTTTTCGAAGGTCATCAATTAAATGCAATCAGAGAACGTTTATTACAAATGGATGATGATAAATGGCCAATGGTGCAAACACTTCAATTCAAAGATCCAACAACTTCTTTATTAATTTCAATTTTTGCTGGAGCTTACGGTATCGACCGTTTTTATATTGGTGATACAGGAATGGGAGTTGGAAAACTACTTACTTGTGGTGGTTTAGGAGTTTGGGCTATCGTGGATTGGTTTTTAATCCAAGGAGCTACCAAAGAGAAAAACATGGAATTATTCAACAGAACTTTTATGTTCTAATAATGAATAAAAACAAGCTATATCTATTTCTTTTATTCGCTTGTTTTGTAGGGTATAGTTGGTTGCTTTTTTCGTTGCAACACGAACACGAAATTCAAAGTCAAGAATTTACCGTTTGTTTGTTTAAAAAAGTAACCACTGTTCCTTGTCCTTCTTGCGGAACTACTCGTTCTGTAATGCAACTTTCACACGGAAATTTTCTTTCCGCAATTTTAATCAATCCTTTTGGTATTATTGTTGGACTAATAATGATAATAGCTCCTGTTTGGATTGGCTATGATTTCATTCAAAAAAAGGAAACGTTTTACACCGCTTATTTAAAAATTGAAACGATACTCAGAAAACGAAAAGTCGCGATTGTGCTTATCGTTTTAGTAGTAGCCAATTGGATTTGGAATATTAAAAAAAATCTATGATTACAACAGCAAAATTTAATTATCAACCTCACGAATCGGAATTAGAGCGCGCTTCGAATAGCTATTTGATGTCGCTAGTAGCCGTGATCGGTGGTTTGCCATTGCCTATTTTAAATTTAATGGCAAGTATTTTCTTTTATTTAGGGAACCGAAAAAGTACTGCCTTCGTAAAATGGCATTGTACGCAAGCTTTGGTTTCTCAATTGGGATTGTTTTTCTTTAATAGCGCTGGTTTTTGGTGGACGGTTTCCATCTTGTTTTATGATGAAACGGCTACTAATTACTACTTTGCTTATATTATTACGTTAGTGGTTTTTAACTTAATTGAGTTTTTCTCGACTTTAATTATCGCAACTAAAGTAAGAAAAGGACAACACACGGTATTCTTCTTTTTTGGAGATATTACGAATTTAATTTGCAAAACAAATGAAAATATTAAGTAAAGGATTAGTTATCGTAGCACTATTTTTTGGTGTTTGGATGTTGTTATCGCAAATTGATTTTGTGACACATTTTAAAGTAAAAGAAGCCAAAACAGGAACTGAAAAAAGTCTTGGTGATATTATTTGGAACGAAATCGAAGACACCGAAACCATCATTTTTGATGATTCGATTGTGAATACTTTAGATTCTTTGTTATTGCCAATTTGTAAAGAAAACGGTATTGAAAGAGACAGTCTAAAAGTGCACATCATTGATAAAGACGAAGTGAACGCTTTTGCAATGCCTGATAATCATTTAGTCGTTTACACTGGTTTAATCAAAGCTTGTAAAAACGAACAAGCCTTATTAGGTGTTTTAGGTCACGAAATTGCGCATATTGAAAGCAATCATGTAATGAAAAAATTGTCAAAAGAAATTGGTCTTTCAGTTTTATTATCGATCACAACGGGTTCAAATGGTGCGGTTTTAAGTGAGATTTTAAAAACACTTTCATCATCAGCTTACGACCGAAGTTTAGAAACGGAAGCCGACATGCAAAGTGTAAAATATTTACTTAACGCTAATATCGACCCAAGACCATTTGCTGATTTTCTTTATGAATTATCTTTAGATAATGAGTTACACAAATACACCTATTGGGTTTCCACACATCCCGAATCAGAAGCGAGAGCCAAAACTATTTTGAATTATCTAAAAGATAAAAAGATAGAATCAAAGCCTATTTTAACAAAAGAAGCTTGGGAAGAGTTTAAAGAGCAGGTTGAGGATGTTGAATTGTAATTTTAGTTATGAATCAAGTAGATAATAAAAAAAATATAGGAAAAAGATTTGTTGCTGGATTGATAGATTACGTTCTTTTGTATGCTTTAATCTTTGCTTATCTTTACTCTTTTGGAGAGCCGAATAATGAAGGAGGTTTTTCTGTTACTGGAATTGCAGCTATTGTTCCTTTTATTATGTGGTTTACAATTATTGTATTAACAGAAGTTTTCTTTGGTGCCACATTAGGAAATTCGATTATGAATTTGAAGCCGAAATCACTAAAATCCAATAATGGTGAATTAACTTTTAGTCAATCTATTACAAGGCATTTATTTGATCCAATCGATATGTTTCCTTTTGGAATTATTGGGATTTTAACAATAAAGAATTCAGTTAATAATCAAAGGTTGGGAGACATTATTGCAAACACAACTGTTGTAGAATTAAAGAAACAAAATCAAAATATTTAAAAAAAAGGCTAATCGATTGATTAGCCTTTCTCTTTTCTTTCCAATTCTGCTTGAAATTCTTCCATAACGGGTTTTACGGTGCTTTCAGGTAAATCAGCAATTTTAATGTACATTAAGCCATCAACTGAATTGTTGAATAAAGGATCCACATTAAAAGCTACTACTCTTGCGTTTTGTTTGATGTATTTTTTTATTAAAACAGGCAAACGTAAATTTCCTGGTTCTACTTCATCAATTATTTTGTCAAACTTATTCAAATCAGCTTCGGTTTCGTTGAAAACGAAATCTTTGTCGGCGTCTTTCAGTTTTACTTTGTATTCTTTTTTCGGGTGAACATATTGCGCAATGTACGGGTCGTAATAATGCGACTTCATAAATTCAATCATCAACGATTTTGAAAAATCCGAGAATTGATTACTAATACTTACGCCACCAATTAAATATTTATGTTCTGGATAGTGTAAAGTTGTGTGTACAATTCCCTTCCATAATAGGAACAACGGCATTGGTTTTTGTTGGTATTCTTTAATGATGAATGCTCTACCCATTTCGATAGATTTACTCATCATATCGTATAATTCTGGTTCAAAACGGAACAATTCATGTAAATAAAATCCGTCAATTCCGTATTGTGAATAAATGCGAGAACCTAATCCCATTCGATATGCACCAGCAATACATTGTGCCTCATCATCCCATAAAAACATATGGTGATAATATTTATCGTAATTGTCAAGATCTAACGATTCGTTCGTTCCTTCACCAACTTCTCTAAATGTAATTTCTCGCAAACGTCCAATTTCGTGTAAGATATTTGGAATTTTATCAGCCGTTACAAAATAAACTTCATAATTTTTACTTTGTAATAGGCGATAATCTCCTTTTTTTAAACAAGCCATTTCCTCCAAAATTTGGTCATGATTTGCTGGTTTTGCAATTTGTTTAGGAGGTTTTGGAATACTTAATTTGGGTAAATTAATTTTACTTTCATCTTCAAACGCATTAGAAAGCATGTAGGTTTTCTTGCGTAAGAAATCACCATAACTTTCAATATCTTGGTATTCATTTTGTTCGTTTACCGAAATAGGTTTTCCAATGCGAACTTTAATTATTCTATCTTTTTGAGTAAGTAATTCGCTTGGTAATTTAGCGGTTCTTAGTGTGTCATCAATTTTAGATAATAAGTAAAATAATTTACTGTTCTTAGCATGAAAATAAATCGGAACCACAGGAACTTGTGCTTTTCTAATCACTTTGATAGCGCCTTCTTCCCAAGGTTTATCGACTACTAATTTACCATCTTTATAAGTTGAAACTTCTCCTGCAGGAAACATTCCTAAAGGCTTTCCATCGCTTAAATGGCGTAATGTTTCTTTGATTCCAACTACGCTTGATTTTACATCTTTATGATTTTCAAACGGATTAACCGGCATGATGTACGGCTTCATCGGTTCGATTCGGTGCAGTAAAAAATTGGCGATAATTTTGAAATTAGGTTCTCTTTCTAACATTAATTTCAATAATAAAATACCATCAATACCACCAAGTGGATGATTGGAAATGGTAATGTAAGGTCCTTCTTTGGGTAGACGTTTTAAATCTTCTTCAGGGATTTCAAATTTGATTTGGAATTCGTCTAAAATGGCATTTAAAAATTCCAAATCGCTCAAATGTTTATTTCTATCATAAATTTTATTTAATGTAGAAATCTTGAGCACTTTCATAAGCAACCAGCCCGAAAAAGTACCAAAAACTCCATATTTATCAGCATTTATTGCTTTTGCAACTTCTTTAGCAGTAACTAACCCCATCAATTATTTTGTTTATTGAGCAAGAAACAAAGATAATAATTCTGTTTAATTAATAATCGTTTCGAAGCTTAATATGAAAAGCTAAAGTAATATATTTTTTTGTGTCTGATATTTAATGAGTTACGGATTCTGTGAATCCTTGACTTTATTATTAAAAACCTTTTTAGTACATTTGGTCAAAAGCTACGAGAATAAATGAAAATTATATCTTACAATGTTAACGGAATTCGAGCTGCCATTACCAAAGGTTTCTTAGAATGGTTGCAACAAGCGAATCCCGATGTTATTTGTCTTCAAGAAATTAAAGCTACAGAAGATCAAATCCCAAAATTTGAAATTGAAGCTGCAGGTTATCCTTACCAATATTACTTTCCAGCAGAAAAAAAGGGCTATAGTGGTGTAGCCGTTTTATCTAAAATCGAACCTAAGAATGTCGTTTATGGAACAGGAATTGGTTACATGGATGCTGAAGGAAGAAATTTGCGATTGGATTTCGATGACTTGTCGGTGATGAGTTTGTATCTTCCATCTGGCACAAATATTGATAGATTAGACCATAAATTCCAATATATGGACGATTTTCAAAACTATGTAAACGAGTTGAAAAGAGAAGTTCCCAACTTGGTAATTTGCGGCGATTATAATATTTGTCATGAAGCCATTGATATTCATGATCCTATCAGAAATGCAAAAATTTCAGGATTTTTACCCGAAGAACGTGCTTGGTTAGATGGATTTATGAAAAGTGGTTTTATTGATACTTTCCGTCATTTAAACAAAGAACCACATAATTACAGTTGGTGGAGTTACAGAGCCAATGCTCGAAATAATAACAAAGGTTGGAGAATCGATTATTGTTTGGCGGCAGAACCTTTGAAAGATAAAATTCAAAGAGCCTTAATTTTACCAGAAGCCAAACATTCTGACCATTGTCCGGTTTTAGTAGAAATTAAATAAAAGTTCAATTACAAGTTCAAATTCAAAGATCAACGTCAAACTTGAAACTTGAAACCTGAAAATCAATTATAAAAACAAAAACAAAATGATTAGAAAAATTGCCCTTGCTTGTGTAGTTTTAAGT
>JAHRWO010000065.1 GCA_019105125.1 Flavobacterium sp. | reverse complement strand
GGAGCTGGAGTTGCTTTTGGAGCCGCCGCTGGAGCTGCAACAACTGCAGGCTGACTTCCTCTATTTTTAATATAATTTAATAAATCTTCTTTATTTACGCGACCATCTTTTCCTGAACCAGCAATAGATTCTAATTCTGCTAAAGAAATCCCTTCTTCTTTTGCAATGTTTTTAACTAAAGGCGAAAAGAATTTATCCGATGCAGAAAAATCTGCTGGAGCTATAGTTTCTTTTGCTACTTCTACTGCTTTCGCAACTTCAGCAGCTGCAACTGGCACTTCTGCTTTAACTTCTGGAGTTGCTGCAACTGCACCACCTTCGGTTTCGATTATAGCGATTGTTTGTCCTACTTGAACTACATCATCGGTATTAAATAAAATTTCAACAAGTGTTCCTGCAACTTCTGAAGGTACTTCACTATCTACTTTATCAGTAGCGATTTCAAGTACTGCTTCGTCCATTTCAATTTTATCACCAACTTTTTTTAACCAGTTAGTAACTGTTGCTTCTGCAACACTTTCACCCATTTTAGGTAATTTCAATTCAAACTTTGCCATATCTTTAAACTAAAGTTGTGTTTTTGTATTTGGTTCGCAAAAATACTAATTTTTCATTCGTTTTTTAAGTAAATCAATAATTTTTTACAACAAAATTATTTGTCCCCTATCATTAGTATTATTACTTCCAATCAAGTAATTGGAACTCGAAATGTAATTCTTAAAACTTAGATTTTTACTCTTATTTAACTGCATAAAAGTAATAATTTCAGCAAAACTAAAAGTAGTAGTATCAAATATTATTTCAATATTTTTATGCGATTGATTCTCAAATTGATTAAAATCAGACAAATACGTTGATTTTTGAGGAAGATTTAACTCTAAATTCTCTCTTGAAAAAACTACATATTCATCAATAGTTCTTATTTCATTCTTTTGTTGGTTCTTCTTCAAAAGACTAAAAACGAAACTTCCTACTTGCATCATTACATCAAAAAACCATGATTTCTTGAAGTGTTTTTTATAGAAAAATTGCATCGCTTCACGGAAACGTTTCATATACGTTCCATCGCGAACAGTACTCTCTCCTTTATAATGAATCACCGATGTTTCATGAAAATAATAATTCGATTTTCCTGATTTCAAAACCAAATAACTCAAATCGATATCATCTGAGTACATAAAGCAATTTTCATCAAAACCACCAACCTGCAAATACAATTCGCGCTTCATTACTATAAAAGCTCCCACCAAAATATCTACTTTTCCAGATTCGTTTTCCGATAAATGTTGGGCGTAATATTTTCCGAAATAATTGGAGATTTTATACAATCCGAAAATCTTCGTAAAAGCCACCCAAGGAGTTGGAACGCCACGTTTGCTTTCGGGAAGGAAATTTCCAGCACCGTCTATTAATTTACAACCGATTATTCCGAGCTGGGAGCTGGAAGTTGGGAGTTGAGAGTTGGGAGAATGAATCTCGACTTCGCTCGATTTGACAAAACTTAGAATTTTAGAAAAAGTATCTTCCGCTACAACCGTATCAGGATTCAAAATGCAAATGAATTCTCCTTTTGCTTGGGTAACTCCGATGTTATTTCCTTTTGGGAAACCTAAATTTGAAGCGTTTTCGATGAATTTGATGTGCGAAAATTTGGCTTTCATCATCTCACAACTATCATCTGACGAAGCGTTATCGATGACAATAATTTCTCCATCAATGCCTTCCAATGCTTTTTGAACACTGAGAACACATTGCTCTAAAAAATAGCGGACGTTGTAGTTGAGAATGATGACGGATAGTTGCATGGATTTAATTTTCAATATTCAATTAGCCAATGTGCCAATTGATTGATAAGTCAAAGTTGCAATATTTATTTATGAAATACAAAAATACGAATTTGAAATAATAAAGCTATTTTTGCAAAACGATTGGCACAACTTGTTCCGAAAGTCGGAATTGCCATATTGTCTAATTGACAAATTAAAAGAATGAATTACCTATCAGTCGAAAATATATCGAAATCTTACGGCGAACGCGTGTTATTTGACAACGTTTCGTTTGGAATTAACAAAGATCAAAAAATAGCTTTTATTGCTAAAAACGGTTCGGGAAAAACCACCATTATGAACATGATTAATGGTTTGGACGAACCTGATACAGGTCAAGTGGTGATTCGAAAAGAGATTAAAATGGCGTTTTTGTCGCAAAACAATAATTTGCAAGACGAATTAACCATTGAAGAAAATATTTTTGCTTCGGATAATGAAATTCTGAAAGTAATTGAACGCTACGAAAAAGCGTTAGAAAATCCGAATGATGAAGAAGCGTATCAGAGAGCTTTTGACGACATGGACCGCCATAACGCTTGGGATTTTGAAACGCAATTCAAGCAAATTTTGTACAAACTGAAGTTGGAAGACTTAAAAATGAAAGTCAAAAACATGTCAGGTGGACAAAAAAAGCGTCTTTCGTTAGCCATTATTTTGATTAGTAAACCCGATTTATTGATTTTAGACGAGCCAACCAATCACTTGGATTTAGAAATGATTGAATGGTTAGAGGATTATTTTGCAAAAGAAAACATCACGCTGTTTATGGTTACGCACGACCGTTTCTTTTTAGAACGTGTTTGTAACGAAATAATCGAATTAGATAACGGAAAAATCTACCAATACAAAGGGAATTATTCCTACTATTTAGCTAAAAAAGAAGAACGTTTGGCTTCTGAAAATGCAACCATCGATAAAGCGCAAAACTTATTTGTAAAAGAATTAGCTTGGATGCGTCGTCAACCAAAAGCTAGAACGACCAAATCGAAATCACGTCAAGATGATTTTTACAAAATCAAAGCGGTTGCTGAGAGTCGAAGAAAAGAAAATGTAGTGGAGCTCGAAATCAACATGGAACGCATGGGAAGCAAGATTATCGAAATGGTAAAAGTGAATAAAAAATTCCCTGATAGAACCATTTTAAATGACTTTTCCTATTCTTTTCAACGTGGTGAACGCATTGGAATTATTGGTAAAAACGGAACAGGAAAATCGACATTTTTAAATATTTTAACCCAAACCATGCAACCTGATTCGGGTAAAGTAATTATTGGTGAAACGATTAAAATTGGCTATTACACGCAAAGTGGAATCAATCCAAAACCCGGACAAAAAGTTATCGATATCATCAAAGAATATGGC
>JAHRWO010000054.1 GCA_019105125.1 Flavobacterium sp. | reverse complement strand
GTAGTGGTAGTTACTTTTTTCATTTTACTTTTTGGAGAAGTTTTACCAAAAATTTACGCCAATCGAAACAATATGGAGTTTGCCAAAAAAGTAGCAATTCCTATTTCAATTATGAATAATATTTTATCTCCGATTAGTGTTCCAATGCGAAACGGAATTCTTTTTATCGAGAAGAAACTGAATGTTCAAAAAGGAAATTTTTCGGTTGATCAACTTTCGCAAGCGCTAGAATTAACATCACAAAACGATACTACTGATGGCGAACAAAAGATTTTAGAAGGAATTGTAACTTTTGGAAATACAGAAGTTCGCCAAGTTATGAGTCCTAGAATAGATGTTTTTGCTCTTAATTTAGAAGAAACCTTTAGAGAAATCATTCCAAAAATTGTAGAAAAAGGCTACTCTAGAATTCCAGTTTACAGAGAAAATATCGATCAAATTGAAGGTATACTTTTCATCAAAGATTTAATTCCTTACATCGATAGCGAAGATTTTAATTGGACCGAATTATTGCGAGAGCCATTCTTTGTGCCAGAAAGTAAAAAATTAGATGATTTATTGAAAGATTTCCAAGGTATGAAAAGTCATTTAGCAGTTGTGGTAGATGAATATGGCGGTACCTCTGGAATCATTTCCTTAGAAGATGTTTTAGAAGAAATTGTGGGTGATATTAGTGATGAATTTGACAACGAGGATGCTATTTATTCTCAAATAGATGATAAAAACTTTCTATTTGAAGGCAAAATAAGCTTAAAAGATTTTTACCGCATTTTGGATCTTGATGAAAGTGAGTTTGAAGATCAAAAAGGAGAAGCTGAGACTCTTGCTGGATTCCTTTTAGAACTTTCGGGAAATTTCCCTAAAAAAAATCAGAAAATAACGTTTCATAATCTTAATTTTACCATCGAAAATGTGGATAAGAGAAGAATAAAACAAATAAAAGTTACGTTATTGTAATTATGATACAAAATATAATAAAATTAAGTTGTTTGGGATTGTTTTTAGTATTGGTTTCTTGTGGAGAGGATATCTTACCAAAACCAAAAGGCCAACTGAGTTTGGAATATCCAAAGGCCAAATATTCTAAATTGGAATCGAATTGTTCCTTTACTTTTGAGAAAAACAATTTAGCCTTGATTAAAGATAAATCGTGTGCTTTTGAAATTAATTACCCAAAGATGAAAGCTACGATTTACTTGACACACAAATCGGTTAACAACAATATTGATAAGCTATTACGCGATGCTCAAAAACTAACCTATGACCACGTTGTAAAAGCAGATGATATTTTAGAACAACCTTTCATAAACGAAAAGAAAAAAGTATACGGAATGTTTTATGAAGTAGGAGGAAATGCCGCAACAAATGCTCAATTTTATGCTACTGATAGCACTAAAAACTTTATTGTAGGAAGTGTGTATTTTTATGCTAAACCTAATTTTGATTCCATTTTACCAGCCGCACAATATCTAAAAGAAGATATGCGCAGGATAATGGAAACTTTGGAATGGAAATAAATATTTATTGTCAAGCTGAACTCGTTTCAGCTTCTATAATTTTGAAGTGAAGCAGATTCTGAAACAAGTTCAGAATGACGAAATAAATTACATTTTTTTCGATTCCGTAACTTTGTAAGAATCACCGCCAGCAACCGCTTCAATGGTTTTGGTTAACGATTCTAACGATTGTTTTTCAGCATCAAATTTAACCGTTGCTATTTTAGTATCAAAATCCACAACCGCTTGTCCAACACCTTCTTGTTCTGCTAATTTATTTTCAATAGTTTTAGCGCAACCCATAGCACAAGTCATTCCGTCAATAGTAAAACTAGCGGTTTGCATTTTAGCTAAATCTGCTTCTGAAACGACTTCTTTTTTTGTTTCTTCAGGCGCCACTTCTTTAGTTTCTTGTTTACAACTTGCAAATGAAAGTGCTACAAAAAGTGCCAATCCAATATTTTTAAAATTTTTCATACCAGTAATTATTAAATTATTTGCCTCACCATAAAGACATTGCAAAATTACAAAATTTCATAGTGCTATTTTCAAAATAAAGTCTGAATTTTGACGCACAAAATAGCACTATGGAAAACAATTCAACAAAATGGTATTTATTAGCCTTTCTAGGTTGTGTTTGGGGAAGTTCTTTCATCTTAATGCAATTGGGTTTAAAAGGTGTAAATTCAGTACAACTAGGAAGTTTACGAGTTATATTTGCAGCTTTATTTTTGATTATTGTTGGATTTAAACAAATTCCTCAAATTCCTTTATATAAGTGGAAATATATTGCATTAACTGCTTTATGTGGAACTTTCATTCCTGCTTTTCTTTTTGCTTTTGCTTTAACGAAAATCGATGGCTCTATAAGTTCGATTTTAAATTCCTTAACACCGTTAAATACCTTATTGGTAGGATTACTTTTTTTCGGCATGAATGTACAACGAAGCCAGTTTTTTGGGGTAATTATAGGATTTATTGGTTGTGCTTTATTAGTTTTATTTGGTGATGGAGAAAATACTACTGAGAACTACTATTATGCTTTATTAATAGTGATAGCCTCTATTTTTTATGGTGTTAATGTAAATTTAATTAAAAAGTACTTATCCGATTTAAAACCTTTAACTATTAGCACAGGAAACTTTTTAATCATGTTTTTTCCAGCTTTAATTGTTTTATATTTCACGGGGTTTTTTGATATAATTAAGGAAACAAAGGTTCAGGCTTCCTTAGGCTATATTGCCATTTTAGGAATCGTGGGAACAGGATTTTCAAACATTTTATTTTACAAATTAATTCAATTATCATCACCGGTTTTCGCCTCATCGGTTACCTACATAATTCCTGTAGTAGCGTTTATTTTAGGTTTTTTATTTATGAATGAAACCTTATCTATAATTCAATTGTTAGGAGCTTTGATTGTATTAATTGGTGTTTATTTTTCGAGTAAGAAATAAAAAAAGCACTCTATTTCTAGAGTGCCTTTCCTATTTTATAACTAATTTAATTATTTGAAATCGGCATCTGTTACCCCTTCATTAATTTTAACTTCTGATGTTATCAATTCGATTTCAATACCTACATTCATGATTGTTTTGTAAGGGAATTTCAATCCTTTCACATCTTTATAATCCTGATAATAAGTTGTTTGTGTCATTTTTTGCCCCCCTTGCTCTAACTCTTGAGCTTCAGCAACTTTAAATCCAGTTTTCACATCATAGTAATAAGTAGATTTTCCACTCTTAATAGCATAAGCATCAGAGCCATTGATGTTTTCAATTCCAGTTAGCGTTACCGCTTTATCTGTTACTAGAGACAATTCTTTAAAGTTACCTGCCATAGCTTGCATGTCTTTTAAGTCCTGATCTTTAAAATCAACTCTTTGACCTTGTTGCACAGCATACGCTTCTTTTTCATTAACTACTTGCTTCATCATAGTAGAACCCATAGCTTTCATTTCAACACTCATTTTCTTTTGAGCTGTTTTAGTAACTAATTCTAATGGCATTCCTTGAACAGTTCCAGAAGAAAACGTAACTAATGTTTTTACGTTTTTAACCGCTTTTTCTCCACCAATTGCGTTAATGTAATTGTTTAATACCGTTTGAGCTGTTACACCTGCAGGAATAGGTTTTTTAACTTCAGGTTTTTCTGCTGGATTTCCATATTTATCAAAATAGAAAATTGGTAATTTTTCTCTTTTGCTCATTACTTCTAATCCAGGTAAAACATCTGCCGCTTTTCCAACAATAACCACTCTTGTATTATCTGATAAGAAATATTTATTTGCTGCATTTTTAATATCCTCAGCCGTTACTGCGTTGATGTTTTTGATATAGTTTTCGTAAAAATCATCAGGTAAACCTTGAGTTTCTTTATTTAAAGCGTAACCTGCTATAGTTGAAGGTTTTTCAATTTGCATTACAAAATTACCTACGTATTTAGCTTTAGCATTTTTCAAATCTTCTTCAGAAACTAATTCTGTTTTGATTCTTTTCAATTCATTGAAGAATTCAACAACAGCACTATCTGTAACTGTATTTCTTACTGAAGCACTAGAACGGAATTTATTGATATATTTTCCAGCCCCAATAGAAGAGTATGCGCCATAAGTCCAACCGTGTTTTTCACGTAAGTTTAAGAATAATCTTCCTTCTCCACCACCACCTAGAATTTGGTTAGCTAAAAGAACTGAAAAATATTCTTTATCGGTCATTTTCAAGTTTGACAAATTCACTAAAGCAATTTCTGACTGAACAGCATTTGGTGCGTCTATGAAATTAATTTGACTGTATTGAACGTCTTTTGGAGTAGAATAAGTAAATACAGGTGCTTTAGCTTCTTTCCATTTACCAAAAAGTTTTTCAACTTCTTTTTTAATTTCTTTGAATTTAACATCACCAACAATTACCAAGTAAGCATTTGCTGGCACAAAATAATTGTTGTAATTGATAATAACATCGTCCAAAGTAACATTTTTCAATGTTTCTTCGCTTGTAAATTCACCTCTATAATGTTCTTTTCCGAAAACTAAAACATTTTCAACTCTACGAGCAATCGCAGAAACACTTTTTTCATCGGCTTTTAATCCTTCAATAATTTTTTCTTTTTCTTTATCGAATTCACTTTGGTCAAACAATGGATTTAAAGCGCCATCTGCCATTAATTCCAAAATTCTCTTTGAATATCTTGAAAGTCCGTTTGCATAAGCTCCAGAGGCATAAAAATTGATATCAGCTCCTAAAAAGTCGATTTCTTCATTGAAAGCATCTTTACTGATTTTTTTTGTACCATTTCCAAGCATTCCGCTTAAAATATCAGAAACTCCTTTTTTATTTCCTTCTGCATAAGGTGCATTATCCAATGTAAGATTGAAAGAAACGCGAGGTAATTTATGGTTTTCCACCACTAAAACTTTTAAACCATTTTTGAGAACAAAGCTTTGAGGCTTGTTAACGTTAATTGCTGGAGCAGGTCCTGGTTTAGGTTGCGGTCTGTCTTGTGCTTGCATAGTTATTGTTAAAAATAAACTGGCTGCTATGTATAAAAATTTTTTCATAATTCTTCAAATCTTAGTTTTGTGCTTTATCTTTAGCAGGAACATATTCTAAAATCATTCTTTGGTTAGAGCCTAGATATTTTTTAGCCACGTCTCTAATTTCCTCTCTTGTGATAGAACGATAAATATCAATCTCGGTATTGATCAAATTGATATCACCATACAACATATAATACGTTGCCAAATTATCTGCGATTCCTTCAACAGAAGCATTACTGCTTACATAATTACTTTCAAATTTGTTTTGAAGTTTTTGGTAATCTTTTTCCGAAATTAATTCGTTTTGCATTTTCACGATTTCTTCATCAATTTCTTTTAAAATAGATTCCATTGTGTTGCTTCCCATTGGTAAACCGTAAATCAAATACATTCCGTAATCTTCTTGACTGTAATTGAATGCTCCAATTTGTAAAGCCATTTTCTTATCGTCTACAATTTTTTTGTAAAGTTTAGAACTTTTTCCATCTGACAAATAAGTTGAAATCATATCTAAAACTCTAGCTTCTCTAGATTTCATCGAAGGAGTTCTGTAAGCCGATACCAACATTGGAATTTGGATGTTTGGATCTTGCCAAGTGGCCTTAAATTCTTCAGTAATTGGTGCTTCTTCATATTTTTGACGTGTTACAGGCGCTCCTTTTGGGATTGGACCAAAATATTTTTTAATCCATTCTTTTGCTTGATCTTTGTCAAACTGACCTGCAACCACTAATACCGCATTGTTAGGTACATAGAATTTCTTATTGAAAGCTAAGAATTCATCTAAAGTAGCAGCGTCTAAATGCTCCATCTCACCAATGGTTGTCCAACGGTAAGGATGCACTTTAAACATGTTTTCTTTAACAGCTTTAATTAAGTTACCATAAGGCTGATTGTCAACACGTAATCTTTTTTCTTCTTTAACAACCTCGTTTTGTGTATCAACACCTACTTGGTTAATAACAGGATGCATCAATCTTTCTGATTCCATCCAAATCGCTAATTCTAAGTTATTAGATGGAAAAACCTCGTAATAATACGTTCTATCGTCTGTTGTGTTCGCATTATTGTTTCCTCCGTTTGCTGTTACAATTTTAAACCAATCACCACGATTGATATTTTTTGTTCCTTCAAATAAAAGGTGTTCAAAAAAGTGAGCAAAACCAGTACGGTTTGGTTGTTCGTCTTTTGCCCCTACATGATACATTACAGAAGTAATAACCACAGGTGCAGAATTATCTTGATGTAGCACAACGTGTAAACCATTGTCTAAATCAAATTCCTCAAATGTTACTTTTTGAGCAGTGGCAGTTCCGCCAAGCATAAGTGCAGTACCCAAAGCCATTAAAGATTTTTTCATACGTTATTAATTTGTTTGATATAATTCTTAATAAGACGCAATTTCATGATTTTGTTACATTTTTTAAGAAAAAAAATATTTTCATCTGTAATTTTACTTTTTATGGAATAGATAGTTGTTTGGTTTAGAAATTATTGTATATTTGCAACCTTAAAATTTTTAACTAAAATCATTGTTATGTACGCAATCGTAGAGATAGCAGGGCAACAATTCAAAGTAAGCAAAGACCAAAAGGTTTATGTTCACCGTTTAGCTTCAGAAGAAGGAGCTAAAGTTTCTTTTGACAAAGTACTTTTGTTAGATGAAAATGGAACTGTAACTTTAGGCGCCCCAGCTGTAGAAGGTGCTTCAGTAGAAGCCAAGGTGTTACAACACTTAAAAGGTGACAAAGTAATTGTTTTCAAAAAGAAAAGAAGAAAAGGTTACAAAAAGAAAAACGGTCACAGACAATCATTCACTCAAATTTTAATTGAAGGAATCGTTGCTGCTGGTGCTAAGAAAAAAGCTACTAAAAAAGAAGTTGAAGTAACTGAAGCTACTGAAGAAGTTAAGCCAAAAGCTAAAGCAACAAAAAAACCAAAAACTGAAGAATAACATTTAAAAATATTACGTCATGGCTCACAAGAAAGGTGTCGGTAGTTCGAAGAATGGTAGAGAATCAGAATCGAAACGTTTAGGCGTTAAGATTTATGGTGGTCAAGCTGCTATTGCTGGAAACATCATTGTAAGACAAAGAGGTTCGAAGCACAACCCAGGTGAAAACGTTTACATGGGTAAAGATCATACTTTACATGCTAAAGTTGATGGAGTTGTAAAATTCCAGAAAAAAGGAGAAAACAAATCTTATGTATCTGTAATTCCTTTTGAAGCTTAATAAAATTTTATTTTGCAACATAAAAAAACCTCTCAGTTGAGAGGTTTTTTATTTTTAAACCATTCCTATTTATTTGCTTGAATGGTTTTATATAACTCCAACGCCTTACCATCTGTCAATAAAGAAACGAAATGACAAATATGCAACAATCTATCGTAAAGGTTTTCCTTTTGAAATTGGAAACGTTCTGGCAATAACTCCAACAACAGTTCATCGTAATTAGAAGCTGTTCCGTTTACTTTTTTGTTATAAGCCATACAAAATGCATCCAATAAATTATTGATGATTTTATACCCCATTACTTCCTTCTGAATTACTTCTTTACTTTGATATACGTTTTTTATACTAATTTGGATAATGTCATTCATTTGCGCTTTGTACTGACTTTTATCCATCAAAGCAAATGGGAAAACTCCAGCTAAAATAGATTTCTCATTTTCCATAAAAACCGCTACCGCATCATTGATTAAACTTCCAATAGCTAAGGCACGCAAATAACTAATTCTATCTTCTTTAGTAAGTAACTCGTTGTATTTTTTGGTGTCAATTCCGTTTTTAACTAGTTTGATTAGGTATTCTAATGCGTATTCTTCCGAAATCCAACCTAAGTTAATTCCATCTTCAAAATCAATAATCGTGTAACAAATATCATCAGCCGCTTCTACTAAATACGCTAATGGATGGCGTTCGAAACCAATATCATTTCCTGATTTATTCGAAATCAAACCTAATTCATTAGCCACCTCAGCAAAGAACTCTTTGTCTTGCTGAAAGAAACCGTATTTTTTATCGCAGATTTTTTGTGTTGGTTTTTTAGGTAAACTTTCTTTCGGATATTTCATAAAAGCACCCAAAGTCGCATATGAAATACGCAAACCGCCTTCAATTCCCTCACGAGAAGAGGCTAATACTGAAAATCCATTAGCATTTCCTTCAAAATCGATTAAATCTTGCCATTGTTTTTCGGTTAATTGGTCTTTGTATTGCAATCCGTTTCCGGTTTTGAAATATTCGCCAATCGCTTTTTCTCCCGAATGTCCAAATGGTGGATTTCCAATATCATGAGATAATGCCGCAGCAGCCACAATCGCGCCAAAATCATTCGCTTGATAGCCATGAACTTCTTGCAAATGCGGATATTTTGCAATGATTTGCTTTCCAACCAAACGTCCTAAAGAACGACCCACCACCGAAACTTCCAAACTATGCGTAAGTCGGTTGTGTACGAAATCGGTTTTGGAAAGTGGAATGACTTGAGTTTTATCTTGCAGACTTCTAAAAGCGGCAGAAAAAATAATTCGGTCATAATCGACTTCAAAGCCTAAACGGGTGTCGTCTTGCTCTTTTCGTAAACGTTTACTGGTGTCGCCTTGTCTTCTTAAAGACAATAATTGTTCCCACTGCATCATAAGATTCTAGATTGAAGATTGCGGATTTTAGAATTACTCTTTTTCGTTAGCCAAGAAGAAATTTCTCGATTTTTTTGGATACTGATTGTAACTTTTATCACTCGGATTTACGATTACCGATTTGATGTTAATTTCGTCTCCTACTTTAAAATTTTTCTCTGTGTATTGGTAATCCAACAAATATTCTCCGCAGAAATAATTTCCATCTGCGTCTTTTTCTATAATTCCTGTATAAACACCTTTTTTATCTTTTGACATAATTGTATTTTTTTCAAATGTACGAATTGGATTGTAATTATTTAAAACAAAAACAGCCATCGTGTGATGACTGTTTCAATACTACAAGCTATTTATGCTTAAAATATATTTTTTCAAATAACTAGACAAAAATTCTTTCATCTTATCATTATCTATTTTAAGATTTTTCTCTGAAAAATATAGAGAATAAATCTCAATAAATTTATTTTCAGCATTTTCTAAACCGTTTTGAATAAAATTCAATCTTTCAGTAAAACTTTTAGCTGATTTTCTACTTTTTGGAAAATTTACTAGTAAAGAATCTAATTCTTTATCTAGTATTAATTTCAATTCATCCATGATTCACATCATTAATT
>JAHRWO010000048.1 GCA_019105125.1 Flavobacterium sp. | reverse complement strand
GCCTGAACTTTTCGAATGTTATCAATGAATTCAGGTTGTAATTTCCATTTGCTATCCGGATTTCTTTTTAAAACCCCTAATCCACTACAAGGCGCATCGATTAAAACTCTATCTGCTTTTTCGTGTAATTTTTTTATCGTTTTTGTACTTTCAATAACTCTAGGTTCGATATTAAAAGCACCATTACGTTTCGCTCTGATTTTTAATTGCTTTAGTTTACTTTCGTATAAATCCATTGCAATTAATTGTCCTTTATTTTCCATTAAAGAAGCCAAATGCAAGGTTTTTCCACCCGCACCAGCGCAAGTATCCACAACTCGCATTCCTGGTTGAACATCCAAGAAATAAGCCACTAGTTGAGAAGAAGCATCTTGCACCTCAAACAATCCGTCTTTAAAAGCATCGGTTAAGAACACGTTAGCTCTTTCGGTTAAAATTAAAGCATCTGGATAATCTTTGTTAAACTCGGTTTCAATATTCAAATCCATTAAGATGGCTCTTAATTTTTCTTTGGTAGTTTTAAGTTTATTAACTCTTAAAATTACTTTAGCTTGCTCGTTTTGAGCTGCAATTTCTTTAGTCCAAACTTCTTCACCTAATTCTTTAACACCCAATTCATCCATCCAATCTGGAATCGATTCTCTGAATTTTCTTGTTTTAGTTAACTCATCAAATCGTCCTTTTATTCTTCTAACTGGTGTATCTTCAAAATATTTCCAATCGGGAAGGTTATAACCTCTTAATACTGCCCAAACAGCAAATATTCTCCAAATTTTATCTCGATCAAAAGGCTCTTTAACCTCTGCAATTTCGGTGTATAAACGTTTCCATCTTACGATTTCGTAAATGGTCTCGGCTACGAATTTTCTATCGTGACTTCCCCAACGTTTATCTTTTTTAAGTGCTCTAGCAACCACTTTATCAGCGTATTCACCTTCATTAAAAATCGCCATTAGCGAATCGATTGTAGTGAATACTAAATTTCTGTGTAATCTCATTATTTATTTTAAATCAGCCTGCAAAGATACGAATAAAAATAAAAAAAGCTGCCAAATTTGACAGCTTTAATATTTATCCTCTTCCGTTTCCTCTTCCTTCGGAACCTCTTGAGTTTGAGTTACCTCTTGGAGCACTATTTCTTGGTTGTGAATTACCTCTTGAAGAACCTCCTCTGTATTCCGAATTTCCTCTGTTTCCTGAGCTTGAAACAGTTCCTCTATCTCTTGGAGATTTGTTTCTATTTTCTGAAAACTCTCTTCCACCATTTGATCTTGGACCTTCATTTCGACCTCTATTTTCCGTAGTTACTCTTGGAGAATTTCCTCTGTTTTCATTTGAAACTCTTGGAGAATTTCCTCTGTTTTCTGTGGTAACTCGAGTTCCAGAATTTTCTCTAGTTCCGTTGTTTCTTGGAGAAGAAGTTTCAGGTCTAGTTCTTGGTGAACTTCCTTCAATTGCTCTCGTTTCACGATTTCCTCTTGGTGAGTTTGAAGTTATTTCACTTCTATTACGTGGTGAACTGATATTTCTTCTTGAATCTAATTCATAACGGTTTGAATATCCTGCATTTCGGTGAGCGAAGGAACGATTTGGATATCTTCTTTCGTAACCATTTCCTCTTCTTCCATAATAGTTGTTATAAACGGCAGCACATCTTCTGTGTGTTACATAATGATAACTGTGACCAAAGTTAATATGAACATGAATGTGATTTCTGTATCTAAAAATTGGGAATGGATTCCAATAGTAGTAATAACTTGGATAATAACCCCAATACCAAGATGAATAATACGGACGATAATTGCTTACCCAAAAAGTAGTGTAAATCACCGGAGTATGCACATAAACAGGTTCGTAAATATAATTAGCACCATACATGTAAACGTCACCCACAACTTGTACTTGTACTTGATTGTTTCGGTCTCGTTCTACTTCAATAGTTGCCACATCTTGAAAAACATCTTTTTCTAAAACTGCTTGAACCACAACTAAATGCACGTTTCCTTCAACTGTTTCAATAACTCTTAAATAATCGACATAATTATCGTTATTCAAATCTAAATTAGAGATTTGAGTTTTAGGATCATTCAATCTTCTTTCAAAATCTTCCAAATCTTTTGCATCACCAAAAACAGTTGCAACCGCTCTTAAATCTAAGTTGTCACTGATATCCGAATTTTTTGCTGTAACCGTAGTTTTTTCTTGAGCAAAAAGAGAACCTATCGTCAATGAAGCCAGTAAGCTCAGATGTATCAATTTCGTTTTCATAATATATTCGTTTTAGGGTTCTTATTTCAATTTTTAGATAACCAATTACTGTGCCAAAGTTTTTTAAATGAAATTAAATCATTGATTGTTAGTTGCTTATGAATTATGTTTTTCCTTTACAATATTTCCATTATATTTGAAAATAAAACCTATCCAATGAAGACGATTTATTTATTTCTATTATTTATAAGTATTTCAGGAATAGCTCAAAATAAAAAATTTAAATCAGAAGTTATTCTCGAAACTAAATTGAGTTGCAGAGCTATTTTAGTTGACGATGAAAAAGTTTGGATGGGAATGGATAAAGGTCGTTACGGATTTTATGATAAAAAGAAAGATACCACAATCATAAAAGAAATTCAATCCGTTCCCCGAACTACTGAGTTTAGAAGTATAGCAGGAACAAAAGAAGCCATTTTTATTTTAGCGGTAGGAAATCCAGCGATGTTGATTCGTATTGACAAGAAAACTTTGGAAGAAACTGTTGTTTATGAAGAAGAACACGAAAAAGTTTTTTATGATAGTATGCAATTTGTGGATGATTTAAACGGATTTGCCATGGGTGACCCAATTGAAAACTGTTTAGCTTTCATAAAAACTACTGATGGAGGCAAAACATGGCAAAAAGTAAATTGCGATGTGTTACCAAAAGTTTCAGAAGGTGAGGCCGCTTTTGCTACTAGTAATACAAATTTGATTGTAAAAGGAAAATCGATTTTTATGGTTTCTGGAGGAAAGAAATCGCGTGTTTTTATTTCTAATGATTTTGGAACTACTTGGAACGTTTATGAAACACCAATTGTTCAAGGCGAGGGAATGACAGGAATTTTTACAGCTGACTTTTACAATGAAAAAATCGGAATAATTGCTGGTGGAAATTACGAAAAGCAAGACCAAAATTGGGCCAACAAAGCCGTTACTAAAAATGGAGGGAAAACATGGAAATTAATCGCTGATAAAGAAGCTTTTGGTTACGCTTCTTGTGTACAATTTGTTCCAAATAGCAAAGGGAAGAAAATCGTTGCTGTTGGTGGAACTGGAATGTTTTACTCGGATAATTTTGGCAAAAGTTGGACAAAATTTTCTGATGATAAAGATTTTTTTACTTTCAGATTTGAATCAGAGAAAGTCTTTTATGCAACTGGAAGAAATAAGTTGGTTCGATTTGAAATTCAATAAAAAAAGCGCTCATTAATTTTTGAGCGCTTTATAATCTTATTATCCTTTTCGTTTTTCTCGCATTTGTTTTAATAATTCTCTATTAAAATCTTCTTCTGCTTTTTTTAGTTTGATGATTTTTTTAGCACTTACAACGCCTTGTAAATCTTTGATGAATTTTCTTCGCAAATTGAATAAATCTTCTTCAATTTTTTCCATTTGGATCAATAGGGCAGAGGCTTCTTTTTCACTTAAATTCTCAACATTCCCTGGTTTGAAACGATTCAGGATAGCGCGCATTTTTTCATGACGTAATTCCGCTTGTTTTTCATCGAAAGCATTGTATATTGGCCAAAATTTTTGAGCTTCTTCCGTTGTTAACTCCAATTTTTCTGTGATAAAAGCTACTTTTAAAGCTTTTACTTTTTCTCTTCTTTCCTTATAATCTTGAGCAAAAGATAATGAAGAAATTAGTAAAAATACTAGAGGATAAATAAATCTCGTTTTCATTGTATTGTATTTTTATTTGTTTATGTAATAATCTAAATTTTCGGTTTCTGATAAATATTCTTCCACTTCATCTGAATTTGTTTCACTTATTGATAAATTTTGTTCTAAAGCGACAATGTCTTCGTCAGTTAAGTGTTTGGATAATTCCGTGATGCCAATTCCTTGTTGTTGTGAAAGATACATTTCAATTGTAGTAGCATCTAAATTATTATTATTTGCCATGTTAAAATAAACCGGAATTGCAATTGCAAGTAAAACAACAGCAGCAATAGCGCTCATCCAAACTTGTTTTCTATAAAAAATAGACACTACTTTGGTTTCTTTTTCTGGTTGAATTTGGGCCATCATTTTAGCTTCGAATTGCTCAAAGTAGTTTTCTGGAACTTTAAATCCCGATTTTATTTCGTTTTTATTTTCTAAATCAAAAGGTTTCATATTAATTGGACAAAAATTATTGTTAAAGGTTTAATGTGTATGTAAAAAATCTTCAATTTTCTTAACTGCAATGTGGTAACTCGCCTTTAAAGCACCCACCGAAGTTTCTAGAATTTCCGACATTTCTTCGTATTTTAATTCTTCAAAATAGCGCATTTTAAAAACCAATTGTTGTTTTTCAGGCAAAGTAGCGATGGCTTTTTGTAATTTCAGTTGAATTTCATCGCCATCAAAAAAAACATCACTTTCTAGTTTGTTTACGGCTTTTTGTTGAGCTTCTTCGTTTGAAATCCCTTGTTTCTTTGCTCGTTGTTGCATAAAAGTAATGGCTTCATTAGTTGCAATTCGGTACATCCAAGAATATAATTTGCTGTCGCCTTTAAAATTTTTTAGATTTCCAAATACTTTTATAAATGTGTTTTGCAGCACATCATCAGCATCATCGTGACTCAAAACCATGT
>JAHRWO010000370.1 GCA_019105125.1 Flavobacterium sp. | reverse complement strand
TAATTTGCTTTTTGGAATGAAAGAGCAAGATGTGACTAAAATTTTGGGTAAACCCGATTCAAGTTATAAGGATGAAGACGAAAATGTTATTTTCGTTTATAATTCAAGAAAGCTTCGTTTGACTTTTTACAAAGAGGAAGATTATAGATTGGGTTATATGACGACTTCTAATCCTATTATTAAGTTGTTTACTACTACATTAATTGGTAAAAATTGGAGCGAAGTATATTCCATTTTAGAAAAAAATAAAATTAAGCCTTTTGAGTCAGATACTGCTGAAGGAGTTGTGAGTTATTTTAATGAAGAAAATTGGTTGTTTTTCCATGTTGACTATAACGAAATCGTTAAGATTGAGCTAGGAGCTGTTTTTAAAGAAAAGGAAGATGACTTCGATTGGAAATTTTAATACGATAAAAAAAAGCCGCTAACTTAGATATTAGCGGCTTTTTTATTTGTTATTGATTGATTTTAATCAATTCAATCTCAAAAATTAAATCAGCATTTGGAGGAATCACTCCGCCAGCACCTCTTTCGCCATAAGCTAATTGTGAAGGAATGTAAAATTTATATTTTGAACCTTCTGGCATTAATTGTACGCCTTCTATCCAACCTTTAATCACTTGATTTAAACCAAAATCTATTGGCTGCCCTCTTTGTACACTACTATCAAATACTTTTCCGTCTAAAAACATTCCAGTGTAGTGAACTTTTACATTGCTAGTGGCTAAAGGTTTGTTTCCTGTTCCTTCTTGTAAAACAATATATTTTAAACCACTTGGTGTTGTACCTGCATTAGCGAATTCTTTAAGAGCATTTTCCTTAGCTATTCTTAGTTTTTCAGCTTCAATTTTTTCAGCTGCTTCTTTTTTTAAGAAGTAATCAGCAAAAGTTTTTTCGGCATTGAATTTTTTGGCTTCTTTACCTACTCTAATAATCTTTACAGAAGTAATTACATCGTCTTGTGCAATTTTATCAACGATGTCTAATCCACTAGTTACATGTCCAAAAACAGTGTGTTTTCCATCTAGCCATGGAGTAGCTTTGTGGGTAATAAAAAATTGACTTCCGTTAGTAGCTGGACCTGCATTAGCCATTGATAAAATTCCTTTGCCTGAGTGTTTTAAATCTGCCACAATTTCATCAACAAATTTATAACCAGGTCCACCTGCTCCTGTGCCGTCTGGACAACCTCCTTGAATCATAAAGTCTGCAATTACTCTGTGAAATTTCAATCCATCATAGAAAGGTTTTCCTTTATATTTTTCATTTACTTTTAGATTTTTACCTTCTGTTAGACTTATAAAATTAGCAACGGTAACAGGTGTTTTTTTGTATTCAAGAATAGTTACAATTTTTCCTTTAGTGGTATTGATTTCAGCAAATATACCTTCTTGTTTTTTTGGTTGAGCCAACATTGTTGTTACAGTGCCAAAAACAAATGCAATAAGTTTTATTGTATTTTTCATTTTTTATTTAGTTGGATTAGATTCTAAAAGTTCGACTTCGAATATTATATTAGTGTTTGGCGGAATAACATCGCCAGCGCCTTGTTGTCCATAGCCTAATTCAGACGGAATGTAGAGCATCAACTTGTCTCCAAAATTCATCATGTTAATTCCTTCTACAAAACCAGGAATAAATTGAAGATTTCCCATAGTTGATGGAATTGGATTGTAACCAACTTGTTGTGCTCTTTGCTGATTAAATTTTCTAAATAATTTGGCTACATCTTCATAACTTGTATCAAAAAGTTGGCCATTTTCAAGAAAACCAGCATAATTGATAAATACTTGAGAGCCGTCTTTAGGTTTTTTATCACCACCTTTTTTTATAACGAGATAGATTAAGCCAGATTTTGTTTTTGTTCCTGTTGCTCTAAGTGTGGCAATTTCTTTAGCTTTATTATCTATAATTTCTTTTGCTTTTTCTTCAGATGCCTTAATTTCTTTTGCTACTGTTGAATAATAGTTTTTAAAAATTTTAACAGCATCGAATTTTTTTGCAACATTACCATTTCTAATTATGGTTACTTTTTCAATAATGTCATCTGCACTGATTTCATTAACTATTTCTAAACCTTCAACTACTTCGCCAAATACGGTATGCATGTTGTCTAGCCATGGGGTTTCTTTGTGTGTTATAAAGAACTGACTTCCATTTGTGCTTGGACCCGCGTTTGCCATTGAGAGAATTCCAGCTTTAGAATGTTTTAGATCAGGATGGAATTCATCTTTAAATTTATAACCTGGTCCACCTGAACCGTCTCCGTTTGGATCTCCTCCTTGAATCATGAAGTCAGCAATTACTCTGTGAAATTTCAAACCGTCATAAAAACGTTTTCCTTTAAATTCTTCGCTAACAAAAGGATTTTTACCTTCAGCTAAGGTTACAAAGTTGGCCACAGTATTGGGCACTTTCTCAAATTCTAATTTCACAATAATGCTTCCTTTTGAAGTTTCAATATCGGCATACAATCCTTCTTTTAAATTGTCATACGATTTGGAACAAGAAATGAATAACGTAAAAATGCTTACTACTAAAATCGAGGTAATTTTCATTTTAATTAATTTTTAACTTCTGTATCTTCTTTTATATCATTTAAACTAACGGTACAAATTAAGGGTTCGTTTGTGCCAATTTTTTTATTATCACCATGATACCCGTATGCCATATGAGAAGGAAATAAAAAAGTGACAGTTTCTCCTTTTTTCATTAGTTTGATTCCATCCCTAAGTCCCATCATGATGTTTTCTTTATCCACATAATACACTTGAGGTTTGGTTTCATTTATGGTGTAAATAGTTCTATTTTTTAAATCTTTTATTTCATATTCAAAAAAAGCGATGTCTCCTCTTTTTGGAGTAGGAACATCATCTTCAACTTTGGTTTCGTACTTGTACCAGTATCCTTTTGTGGAGGCGATATAGGATTCTAATGAATCTTGTTTTATGATTTCAGCAATTAAGTCTTCTTCATCGGCGATTAAAATCTTATTGCGTTCTATTGATTCTTTAATGAATGTTCCAGAGGAATGTGAAATAGGTTTTCTAGCTTGTTGTTGTTTAGAGCAACTTGCTAAAAACATATAAATACTTAATAATAGCAAGGTTTTTAGTTTCATAATTCTTTTTTTTCTAGTGCTAAAATAGCAATAAATTGTTGTACTGTTTCTTCTAAACTTAAAAAAGATTTACCACCAGCTGCATTAATATGACCTCCACCATTAAAGTGATTTCTGGCAAATTGATTCACATCAAAATTTCCTTGTGAGCGGAAAGAAATTTTGATAATTCCTTCTTCTTTATTTTCAATAAAAATAGCTGTAAAATCAATACCTTTAATGCTTAGACCATAATTAACAATACCTTCTGTATCTCCTTTTTGATGGCCAAATTCATTCAATTCATCTTGCAATAATGTGATGTAAGTAGTTTTGTATTCCGGAAGTATTTTTAAGTTTTGGAGTGCTCTTCCTAATAGAAGTAATCTGTTGTAAGAAGAATTATCAAAAAGTAAATTATGAATTTCACTATTATTGATTCCTCTATCGATTAAATCAGCTACGCATTTGTGAGTTTTGCTAGTTGTTTTTGGAAAACGGAAACTTCCTGAATCAGTTACAATTCCAGTATACAAACAAGTAGCGACAGTTTTGTTGATTAGATTTTCTAAGCCTAACTGGTGAATGAAATCATATATCATTTCGCAGGTAGAGCCATAAGCAGTATCTGAAAATGTATAGGTAGCATAACCATCAGGTGCTTGATGATGGTCTATCATCACACTTGGAACTGTAAGTGTTTTTAACACATTTTCCATTTGGTCACCTGTTCGATGCAAGGCGTTAAAATCCAGTGTAAAAAGTAATTCGGATTTTTCTAAAATTCCTTTACACGTATCAAAACTGCGTTCAAATACAATGACTTTTTCACTTTCGGGTAACCAAGATAAGAAGTCGGGAAATTCATTTGGTGCCATTACTACAACATCGTGTTGTAATTGTTTTAATGTATGGTATAATCCTAGAGTTGAACCCATAGCGTCTCCATCTGGATTTCTATGAGGGATAATTGTAATTTTTTTTGGTGTAGCTAATAAAGATTTTATAGCTTCAATTTCGTGTATGTGCATCATACTGCGAATATATTATTTTGTATGCTATTCTGCAATTATTCTGCCTAACGAATTAAAGAGAAATGTCCTTTTACCGTCTTACCATTACTGAGTTCCATTGAAAACCAATAATCAGATGCAGGGAGTAATTCATTATTAAAAGTTCCGTTCCAACCTTCACTTCCTTTAAACTGCTTAAGGAGCTTTCCGTAACGATCAAAAATTGTAATGATACTTTCTTCTAAATTTCTTCTTTCAAGATTTTTTATAAACCAAATATCGTTATAACCATCGTTGTTTGGGGTGAAAAATTTTGGATAGTCTAGGATTAAGAAATTCCTGGTTATAATTCCACATCCTTTTTTATCTTGAACATAAACCGTATATTCACCTGCTACAAGATTTGAAAATATATTAGAGTTTTGGTAATTGTTCCCATCCAATGAAAACTCATAATTACCTAAGCTACTAGCTGCAATTTGAATAGTAGCAGTATTGTTATCCAAAAAGTCATTAATAACAATATCTTCTATTATAGCAACCCCAGAAGGTTCGATGGTAAAGCTTTTGGTTTTAGAACAATTTACCTCATTAGTAACAGTTACTTGGTAAATTCCGCCAGAATTTACCGTTATTTGTTGGGTAAATTGGGGCGGATTGGTGTTCCATAAATAAGAAGAGAAACCACTTCCCGCATTCAAAATTAAAGATTCATTTTCACACAAGCCTAAAGTTTCATCAACTAATATGTCATCAAACGTATTAACTCTTAAATTCACGGCATAATCGAAATAACAATCTTGAATATTTGTAATTCTTGCAAAAATCGTTTGGGTAAATGCAGTAGTGTTAGTATAATTTACAGGTAAAGGTGTGGTACTTGTATTACTGTCAAAGAAAGAAATGATATAATCTGATGGAAGATTGGTGAACAAATCATTTTTGATGCTATCTAAATCAAATACGGTTTTTCCATCTTGATTAGTATCAGCATCACAATTGGTAAATAAATTTTGATTAATTATCAAAGGTTCAGCGTATTCAATTTTAATTGTTCCTGTAGTTTGACAGGTAGTACCATAACTAATTTCTACTAAATAATCTCCTGCTTGTGTGATATTGAAAGTTGAGTTTGTGGCATCTGGAATTAAATTTTCGTTTTGATACCATTGATAACTGGTGGCACCTATTTGAGTAGCATCAACTATTAGGGATTCCCCAACACATAGTGGATTTCTTGTTGCTACTAGACGATCGTCTCCAATATCAATTCCAAAATTAAAACTGCCACCACCAAGGAAAACAGCAGAGTCATATTGGTGGTTACGAACGTCTGCTATAACAAGTTTGATATGATAGGATTCCCCTGGAATTACGTCAGATTGTGCTGTTAATATTTTTGTTTGTCCGTTGAAATTTGTTGGATGAATAGGTCCGTTAAAAGCATCAAAATAAGCTTCATTTGCAGGAGAACATACACTTCCAGAACCTCTAATAGTGTTGATTTTGACAGGTATATTTGTGTTAGGTACTACTGCTAAATTTCGGTAAGTGGTTTCATCGTTTTTTCTCAATAAAAACGCAAATCCATCTGTGAAATCGCATTGATTTTGGGAAGCATTGATAAAATACTGCTCTGATGCAAAAATATAATCAAAACTAATTTTGTTCCCTAAAGGAATAAAATCGAATTCTAAAATGGTTGCATTTGTGGTATTAGTTAATCCTAATGCTTGATTTAAATCGTTATCACCACCCCAATTAATATCTCCGCCATCACTAGTGATGAAGCTATTTGGACCTTCAGCATTAATAATTTTTCCTGTTGATAAAATTATTCCGTTTTGAAATGGAAAAGATGTGCCAGTAGCATCAAAAAAACCAAAACTTTTTTCACCATTTGCAAAGTTACCTCCAGAGAAATTAATGTTCAATGCAGTGGCACATGAACTATTGATTAAGATGTTATTTACTAAATCTTCGGTATTGAAAGTTTCGTCAACTGATATGTTTTGTGCAAAGCTTGAAAATAATCCGCACCAAAAAAACAAAAGAATATATATATATTTAATTTTACCCATAGCAATTACAAAAATACTATAAATCTCGCTTTTTTAGGATGTAATTATATGTTAAAAAAACATAAGATATTTTAAGACTAAAATTAAATAGAAAATCCCTAATCTTATGTTTAAACTAGGGATTTAAGGTATTGTAGCAACTAAATTAATATTCAGTAAAGTTGTTGATTTTTACATTTGTAGCTTTTAAATCGTGCATTAAATTGTATAAACCAAAGAAAGTTCGGTTGATGTAGATAAAATGCTTCGAACCGCGATTTCCGTTCATGTTACGCAATTCGGTGTTTTTTGAATAGCGTTCTCCTAAATCAGCAATTTGACCGAAAAATTCTTCATCAGAAAAGTCGAATTCTTCTACATGGAAAGGTCTCGCAAACAAACTTAAAAGCTCGTGGAACATTTCGGTAAAGAATTCCACTTCTTCTTTCGTGTCTTCTTTTCTTAGGATTTCCAATTCGTATAATTTTGATTGAAAAAATTCCGGATTATTCAAGTTTTCTTTTTTCGCCAATTCAAAATATGGGATATAAAAATCATTCGGAACTTCTTTTATACAACCAAAATCTAAAGCTACTAACTTTGTATCTTTAGTAATTAAGAAATTCCCTGGATGCGGATCAGCATGCACTTTTCTCAAGTTGTGCATTTGGAACATGTAAAAATCCCAAAGGGTTTGACCTAAAATATTCGATTTCTCTAAATCGGTATTGTGAGCGGTGAATTCAGATAAATGTTCGCCCGTCATCCAATCCATCGTAATGATTTTTTCCGATGACCATTCTGGATAATATTTTGGAAAAATCAAATTTGGAATGTTTTGGCAAGCTTCTGCCATTTCTATACTTTGCTTAACTTCGTTGATGTAATTGGTTTCTTCAATCAATTTATCTTCAACTTCCTTGAAATATTTATCCGAATCTTTTCCTTTAATGTTGAACATTTTGATGGCAATAGGTTT
>JAHRWO010000349.1 GCA_019105125.1 Flavobacterium sp. | reverse complement strand
AAGTGTTCAGTTTTTTTGCAATCTTGTCATTCCGTTAGGAATCTAAAATTTTATTAGTGACAATTCGTGAAATTCGTGTTTTAACATCCAGCTTCCATTACCCAGCTTCCATCATCAATCATAAATCAAATATTTCTTTCTCACTTCCTTAAACTGTTCCAAACCTTCTTGCCAGGTTTTTCTAATTTCTTTTTCGGTCATTCCGGCTTCAATTTGTTCGCGGAGTTTTTTGGTTCCTGCTAATTTGGTAAAGAAATCATTAAAGAAAACGGTTTTGTCTGATGTGTTTTCGTAGGCTTTCAATAACCATTTTAATTCCAATCGATGTACTTTTCTAATTTCGGTTAAATCTTCCCCAAAGCATAACTTTCCATTATGAACTGGGTCTTTTGCGCCAAAATTTGGTTTCGGTGTAAAACTAAAATCAAATTCACTTTCCGGTAAAAATGGCGAACCATAAATTTGGAATTGCTTTTCGGTACCGCGACCTAAACTAACATTCGTACCTTCAAAAAAGCACAAACTCGCATATAAATTAATCGATTGATCGTTTGGTAAGTTTGGCGAAGGTTTTACTGGTAAACTATATTTCATATCATGCGAATAGTTCAAACAAGGCGCTACTTTCAAATCGCATTGAAGTGCTTGTCCTGAGCTTGTCGAAGGATTTAGCCATTTTTCTCCGTTAATCATTTTCGCATATTCGCCAATTGTCATCCCGTGCAAAACCGGAATTTCATGCATTCCAACAAAACTCTTGTGTTCTTTTTCTAAAATCGGACCATCAATAATAGTTCCATTCGGATTGGGTCGGTCTAAAACCAAAAGCGGAATATTATTTTCCGCACAAGCTTCCATCACATAATGCAACGAAGATATATAAGTGTAAAATCGTGCGCCCACATCTTGCAAATCAAAAACCAAGATATCAATTCCTTCTAATTGCTCTGGTTTCGGCTTTTTGTTGTTTCCGTAAAGGGAAATAATGGGTAAATTAGTCTTAGTGTCTTTTCCGTCTACGATTAATTCGCCAGCATCAGCAGTTCCTCTAAAACCATGTTCAGGCGCATAAATTTTCTGAAGATTGATATTTTGTTCGATTAAAAAATCAACCAAATGTTTTTCTTTTGAAAGAATTCCAGTCTGATTTGTGATTATACCAACACGTTTGTCTTTCAACAACGACAAATAACTTTCAAAGTTTTCAGCTCCGGTTTTAAAAGTGACATCTGTTGAAGTAGAAGTCAAAGTCACATTATCAGTACTCGGTTTTAGTTGCTGAATCACCTTTTTACTACTTCCACACGAAACAGAAAGTATTAGTAAGCCAATTAATGTTGTAAATCGGTATATATTGTATTTCATAACTATTTTTAATCTGTGTTAATCTGTGTAATCTGTGGCAAAAACTTTATGTATATTTGCCTTAATTATAATTTTTTAAGACATTGAATTTAGAATATTTCATAGCCAAAAGACTAATTGCTGCTAAAAGTTATAAAAGTAGTATTTCTTCGCCAATTATAAAAATTGCGATTACGGCAATTGCCATCGGAATTATTATGATGATTATGGCGGTGGCTACGGGTGTTGGGCTTCAAGATAAAATTCGTGAGAAAGTTTCGGCTTTCAATGGACACATTATTATTTCTAATTTCGACGACAATCAATCGCAAGTTACCACCGAACCTATTTCTATCAATCAAAGTTTTTATCCTAAGTTCAAAAATGTAGAAGGGATTCATCATGTACAAGCTGTAGCTACTAAAGCCGCTATAATTCGAACCGAAAAAGCATTCGAAGGAGTCATTTACAAAGGAGTTGGAAACGATTACGATTTTACTTATTTGCAAGAATATTTGGTTGAAGGTAAGATTCCTAATTTAAAATCCGAACTCAATACCGAAGTTTTGATTTCGGAATACTTAGCCAAACGTTTACAGTTAAAAGTAGGAGATAAGTTTCTAACTTTTTTCATGAAAGACAATGGTAAACTTCCTAATAAAAGAAACTTCTTAATTACCGGAATTTTTAACTCAGGTTTTCAAGAATTTGATGCTACTTATATAATAGGTGATATTCGCCACGTGCAACTCATCAATAAATGGCAACCAACAGAAATCGGAGCATTCGAGGTTTTCGTAGATGATTTCTCAAAAATCAAAGAAAAAGGAGAGGAAGTCTATAAAGAAATTCCTCCCACTTATAATAGTATTACTATTGAAGAAAAGTATTACAGTATTTTCGAATGGCTAAAATTGTTCGATTTTAACATCTTGGTTATTCTAATCGTAATGATTGTCGTAGCCACTATCAATATGGTAGTCGCATTATTAGTCTTAATTCTAGAACGCACCCAAATGATCGGAATCCTAAAAGCCATGGGTGCTAACAATTGGAATGTTAGAAAAATATTCCTTTACAACGCTTTCTATTTAATCGCTCGCGGATTATTTTGGGGAAATTTAATCGCTATTTCTTTATTAGTAATTCAAAAATTCTTCGGCGTAATCCAACTTAATCCTGAAAATTACTACGTAAACGAAGCGCCAGTAAGTATCAATTTACTTCACATCGCATTATTAAATATCGGAACCGTAATCGTTTGTTTGTTGGTTTTATTAATTCCATCTTACATCATCACAAAAATTTCACCTGTAAAAGCAATACGTTTCGATTAGTTTTTAGAAGCAGCCATTTAGTTTTCCATAAAACTATCCGTCCCGCTCATATCTTTTTGCTTTTTATTGCATTCGATTTTCCTTTTTGTTGCCTGAGGCACTCGAAGGCAACAAAAAGGAAAAAGTATTTCCACTCCCATTGGGGCTAGGAAAGACGTTTGTATTCTAGAAGTCGAATTCATTTTTAATTTCTATCAAAAGATCATTATGAATTTTCATTCTTGAAAAACCATAATAGATTAGCCATATTTTAAAATTTTGGATAGATCAACAAAATTTTAATTTAATATTAATAGAATATATAGTGGGAATGCCCAATAGGTAAAGAAAGCGTTATGAATTCATTGTTTTTTAAGATATCGTTTTGAAATTTTAAAATAGCTACTATATTTGTTAAAATAAACCTAATTGTTTATACCCCTATTGATCACATTGTAAAATTAGTGTAGTCTTTAGCTTTACTTTAACCTACGATTATGAAACATACTTTACATGATATTAAATCGCTGTTTTTAGCGTTAGTTTTCCTCTTGTCTTTTAATTTTGGATTGGGGCAGACAACGGTTACATATTCATTTTCTGCATCAGGAGCTGTGAATGGTTTGAATCAAATTTCACCTGGTATTTCTCTAGATTCAAACATTGGTTTTGGTTCTTTTAAAAATGGTGGTACTGCTGATCCAACTATAAGTACTAATCAATTACGTCTTTATCAAAATGCAACTAAAGGAGGTTCTATAAAAATATACGCTCTTAATGGAGTAACAATTACTAAAGTAGTAGTATATGCTTCAACAACTGGTGATGGAGATGGTCCAGCCGGATATAGTGTTGACAACACAACGGAATTAGGTACATTTACTGGTGGAGGAATAATGACAATGAATGTAAATGCTTCTAGCTTTGTTGAGTTTTACAATAAAGGTGATTTAAGTTCTGAGAGAACTTATGTAAATTCATTTGAAGTTACTTATATAAATAGTAACATACCTTCAATTACTCCAAGTGCAGCTCTTACTGAACAAAATCTAAATGGAGCTACTTTAACGTTGGCATTGCGTGTAGCTAACTTTGTAGATGCAGTTTTAAGTCCATCAAATTTTACACTTAATAATGCACCATCAGGGGTTTCGATTGCAGGCGTTTCTTATGTAGATAGTGAAACCGCTACAATTACTCTTGCTTATGATGGTACTGATTTTGATACCAATATTAATAATTTATCAGTTTCTGTGGCAGCTGCTGAATTAAATCCCTCAGAAGCTTTAACTTCAACTTCCATACCAATTACAGCATTGGTTGAAAATTTAACAGTTTCAAACATGAGTGCTAATTTTGGAAATCAGTGCATCAATACTTCTGCTACACAAACTTTTACACTTTCTGGAACCAACTTAAAATCCGGAAACATAACTGTAGCATCTTTATCAGGCTTTACCTATTCTTTAAATAATAGTACTTTTAATACAACTTTGTCAATTCCAACAACAGGAGGTGCTTTGGCCGCAACTACTATTTATGTAAAATTTATCCCTACTGCGGTACAAAGTTACAATGGTAATATTGTAATTTCAGGAGTTGGTGCTTCTAGTGTTAATCGTTCAGTTACTGGTTCAGGAGTTAATTCACCACCTTCAGTTACAACACAATCAAGCAGTTCTATTACCACTACAACTGCTAATCTTGGTGGAAACATTACGGCATTAGGTTGTAGTACTATTACTACCAGAGGAATCGAATATAGTACCACTAATGGTTTTGCTAATGGATCAGGGACGATAGTTTCCGAATCAGGCACTTTTACTACAGGAACATTCACAATAAACGTTTCGAGTTTAACTTCTAATACCACATATTATTTTAAAGCTTTTGCAACTTCTGCAAGCGGTACTACTTATACTTCTCAAGGTACTTTTACCACTTTAAAAGGGGAGCCTACTAATCATCCTACTGATTTTAGACCTACTGGTGTTACATCTAGTATTATTGTTCAAAACTGGACAGCTTCTGTTGCAGGACTTCAAGCTCCCGATGGGTACTTAGTTAAGGCTGCGAATGCTTCAATCGTTGACCCTGTAGATGGTGTAGATCCTGCAGATGTTACTAATATTGGAGGAAATGGCACAGCGAATAGAAAAGTTACAACTGGTTCAGCCACCACCAGTGCTACTTTTACAGGTATGTCTTCAGGAACCATGTATTATTACAAAATTTACCCTTATACAAACTCAGGAAACAATATTGATTATAAAATAACAGGAGCACCAAGTTTTAATCATGCTACATTACCTACAACACCATCCTTTTTTTCTGCCTCTGGTTTGATTGCTAATGCGGCTTCAATTTCATGGTCACAAGGTGCGTACAATGCGGGTGTTGAAACTTTAGTGTTTGTTAAAGCAGGAAGTGCTATTACCAATGGTACTCCAAATTCGAATCCAGCAACTTACACGGGCAATGCTGTTTTTGGCTCAGGGACACCTTATTTTAACGATGCAGCTGCTTATTGTGTTTATAAAGGCGATGCAGCATCCATAAATGTTTCGGGGTTAACAGGAAACACTACGTATCATGTAACTGTTTTAAAAGTAGTAGAAAATGTTAACTCTGATGGAACGTATTCGTATTCAACGGCTTTAACAGGTTCGTTTACGACTCCTACAATTGCCGCTCCTGTTGCTACTGCAGCTACATCGTTGGGTAGTTCTAGTTTTGTTGCCAATTGGAATGCAGTACCGGGTGCTACAGGTTATGTAATAGATGTAAGTACAACCCCATTTGAGGAGTTGGATATAGTCGGTTGGAACTTTCCAAATG
>JAHRWO010000309.1 GCA_019105125.1 Flavobacterium sp. | reverse complement strand
GCTATTATTGAAAAATATTCAACTCTTGGAGGAACTTGTTTAAACGTGGGATGTATTCCATCGAAAGCGTTATTAGCATCTTCTCATCATTATGAAGAGTTACAACACTTTGCTGACCACGGAATTGAAGTTTCGGGAGATGTAAAAGTGAATTTAGAAAAAATGATTGCTCGTAAACAAGCAGTTGTAGATCAAACTTCGGGTGGTGTAAAATTCTTAATGGATAAAAACAACATTACCGTTTTCAATGGAGTAGGTTCGTTTGAAAGCGCTACTTCTGTAAAAGTGACTAAAGAAGATGGTTCATCGGAAATCATCGAATCTAAAAATATTATTATTGCTACAGGTTCTAAACCATCTAGCTTGCCATTTATCAAATTATATAAAGACAGAATCATTACTTCTACTGAGGCTTTGAAACTGAAAGAAGTTCCAAAACATTTAGTAATTATTGGTGGTGGTGTAATCGGAATCGAATTAGGTCAAGTATATTTACGTTTAGGAGCACAAGTTTCTGTAGTAGAATTCATGGACAGAATCATCCCTGGAATGGACGCTGCTTTATCAAAAGAATTGACTAAAGTATTAAAAAAACAAGGAATGAAATTCTACACGTCTCACAAAGTGCAATCAGTAGAAAGAGCAGGAGATGTAGTAACGGTAAAAGCAGAAAATGCTAAAGGAGAAATCATCACATTAGAAGGTGATTATTCATTAGTTTCTGTAGGTCGTCGTCCTTATACAGATGGATTAAACGCTGAAAAAGCAGGAGTAAAAGTTACCGAAAGAGGTCAAATCGAAGTAAACGATCATTTACAAACTTCGGCTTCAAATATTTATGCAATTGGTGACGTAGTTCGTGGAGCGATGTTAGCACACAAAGCAGAAGAAGAAGGTGTAATGGTTGCTGAAATTTTAGCAGGTCAAAAACCTCATATCGATTATAATTTAATTCCAGGCGTAGTGTACACTTGGCCAGAAGTTGCAGCTGTTGGAAAAACAGAAGAGCAATTAAAAGCTGAAGGAGTTGCTTACAAAGCGGGAAGTTTCCCATTCAAAGCTTTGGGAAGAGCTAGAGCAGGAGGAGACACTGACGGATTTGTAAAAATCTTAGCGGATGCAAAAACAGATGAAGTTTTAGGAGTTCACATGATTGGTGCAAGATGTGCCGATTTAATTGCAGAAGCAGTAACCGCTATGGAATTCAGAGCAAGTGCAGAAGATATTTCAAGAATGTCTCACGCACACCCAACGTTTGCAGAAGCTATCAAAGAAGCCGCATTAGCAGCAACTGATAACAGAGCATTACACGTGTAATTAAATAATTCACAATAAATAAAAATCCCAAATTCAACTCAATTTGGGATTTTTTTTGCTGGCACGGATTGCAAATCTGCGCTATCTGGGTTCATTATTTACTTTTAGTTAGTTTGTTCACTTCATAAACTAACCTATGCAAATTTTCGTCAAACCTTTCAATACATAAACTTATTTTTCTACCATCTTTATTTCGAATTTTAAGTTTTTGAAAATATAAAAAGTTATTATTACCAGTGCTAATTTTTTCTATGTCGCAAAGTTTGAAATTTTCCCCATCAACTATAACTTCATTCTTTGATAATTTTACTTCGACAATAGAGGACGATTTTTTTATAACAAAATTAATAACAGGAAATGCAAAAACGATAGATAGTAACATCAATATTAATGTGGCACCATCAAATTCGGGAAAAATTGTATGTGTAAGTACTATAATAAAAATTGTCACAAGCAAATAGCAAATAAAAATGACGCCTATCCAAGTTAAAAGTTTAAAGATATTTATTTTGATTAAATTGAATGTTTTCATTATGATTTAGTGTCTTTTATGCAGAGGTTTAATCGCTTTCTGATAACTTTTTAATGTATGAAAAAATCATACTTAGCTACCCAATTTTGGATGTATATGTCTGACAAATGTCAATTTTATCTTTTCAAAAATAATAAAAAAATCTAATACAATATTAGTCGCAATACAATCTTATAAACAAAAAACCACCGGTTTCCCGATGGTTTATTTCTTACTTTTTCAAAAACTTCTTATATCCTAAAAATCCTAAAAACCCAATTAAAGCAAAAGGCCAGAGCACCACAACAAATGAAATAATATGTTCCAACATAAACCAACCCGTTTTTACACTATCCCAAATTTGTAAGCCGATATTTGGTCGGTATGCGTTGATGCTTTTTTCATTAGCCACCATTTCTTGTTTGATGCTTTCGTCTTGGTAAATGTTTAGAGTTAAAGTACTAAAATTAACTTGGTCTTGTAACGATAAATTCTGCAATTTTGAAGCGTCATTTTGTTCTTTTTTAGCGTCTAAGGTTTCTTCAGCATCAACAACTTGATTTAGTTTCTTTCCTTTCGAATCAATTGCATTTTCCAATCGTTTTTCAGAAGAATTACTTCTTTTTTGTGCTAATTCATTGGATAACATTTGTAAGGTAACATCATCTGCTTTAATGATTCGATAATCCAAAAAATGAATTTGTTTTGCAATGGTTTTAATCACTGTATCCATTTTCGTATTCGGAACGCGAATCGTGATGTTGTTATCTACTTTATATTTTGTTGTCACTAAAGTACTATCCTGACTCACTTTGGTTCGGTCTTCGCTGTGAATGTTGCTTTGAAGATTGGTATAGGTTACAAATCCACCAAATTT
>JAHRWO010000300.1 GCA_019105125.1 Flavobacterium sp. | reverse complement strand
GAGAAACCCAATGCCCACATTTTCATCCATTTGGTAACAAATCCGGGATTGAACCCGAAATTAACTCCCACACTCACAAATGTAACCACACAGGTCATTATTAATACCATTGTGGTAAGTGTTACATACATTTCGTGTTTTTTTGCAATTTTCATATTCTCTGAAGTATTATTGTTATTTGTTTATGTTACCTGTTAATTTCTTTAATTCCAAATCAGCTTTCAGGTATTCTACAATAGCCGACAGATAGTTCTGTTGTGCCTCTCGCAAAGTATTGTCAGCCAATAGCACATCGGTTAAATTGGCGGTACCTTCTTTCTGTTGTAAGCTTGTTTGTTCATAAACAGTTCGTGCCAAATCTATTTGCGACAAAGTATTTGCTATTGTTTTTTGAGTAACTGCTCTACGACGGTTAGCATTCTCAATTAGCATATTATTTTGGTCTGTTGCTAAGCTTATTTGCAACTGGCTATTTTGAATTTCTATCTTTTTCTGATTAATTTTTCTATAGGTAACTGTGCCATTAAAAAGTGGATAAGAGAGTTGAAGTCCTACAAAACTTGAAGGAAAGAATTTTAGAAAATCATTTGGTTTTTTATCATAGCCAAATCCTGTTTGTCCGTAGCTTCCATATAATGAAACAGAAGGCAATCTTGAATTCTTCAAAGTTTTCAATTCGCTATTGAGAAGGCTTTTTTGCGAATTTATAAGTTGCAAATCAACAGTCGTTGAATTCGTATATTCATTGATATTGAATTGAATATCAGTTTCAATTTGTATGTTTAAAGTCGAAGGCTTTCCCATCGATAATTTCAGAGCGTTCAACACCTGTTCTGCATTGTTCGCAATAATATCCTTTTGGGTTTTTAATTGCTCTAGTTGAAGCTCTACTTTTTTAACATCAGTCCCTTTAATCATCAACTGTTGATGCAAAAGCTGCAAGTTTTCAAGAAGTTTAGCCGTATTAACGATGTTGCTGTCAACAAAAGCCAACTGATGTTGTAAAATCTGGATATTATAATAAAGGTTTGAAATTTCGAAAAAAACTTGTTCCTCAGTTTTTTTGTATTGTAATACGGTTATCTCGGCAGCAATTTTAGTGGTTCTGATACCACCATATATTTGTGGATTATACAAAGGCAATGCTACCTGAATTGCAGCACTCATATTGTGAGGCACACCAAACTGAGCTTCTCTGAATTGACCTTCTGGTGCCGTAGGATTGAAGGTTGACATAGGCATAAGTTGATAGGGCAAATCGGTGAAATACTTGTAATCGCCCACTACATTCACTTTGGGAAACAGGTTTGCTGTGGCTTCTTTTTGTTTTTGTTCGCCAATTGTTATATTATTTCTACCTATTTGAAGGCTTTTATTATGTATCTGGGCTGTATCTATACATTGTTCCAACGACCATGTTTGTGCTTGTCCTTGAAAGGTTATCACCATCACCATTACAAATGATAACAACCATTTTAGCGTGTGAATATTCACTAACTCAACGTTTAAATTTTTTTTATCTTTCATAATTACTATAATTTACAATAATTTAGTTTGTGTCAATGGCCTTGGTGCTTTAACAACCAAAATACGTGCAACAGCGTTTGAGTTGTTGTACAGACAATGTACTACATCCTTGGGGCTTTCCACTAAACTGTCTGCTTGTACTTGAATCTTTTCATCACCAACTAATACTTCAGGCGACCCCTCTAAAATATAAAAGAATACATCGACTGGTGTTATGTGTGGTTTTAGTGCTTCGCCCGGTTGCAGGGTAATGTGCATAGCTTGTGCCGAAGCTTTATCGTAAAGTTTGCGAACATCCAATTTATGGGGAGTTTCTACAATTTGTGTTTCTTTTACTATATTTATTTTCATATATCCAATTTTTAATTTTTAACCAATATTTTTATGGAGTTGACAAAATCTGAACCTTTTTCAATCAAATTGAAGTTGTAATTTGACATGTGCCATTGCTTCACAAACATTCTTAAAGACCCCATAATCATTACAGACAAATGGGCGGCTTCAATATCAGTCCTTATTTCTCCGTTTCTTTGTCCGGTTTCAATAATAGTCTTTAGACTTGTTGTGTTTTTATTCATTATTTCCTTAACTTTTTCAGTCAGTTCAACCTCGTTGCGAAAAATCTCTTCTGAAAAAATAACAGAAACTAATGAAGGTGAATTAGAAAACTTTGTGAAATGATTATGAAACAAACTTTCAATTTTAATTATTGCATTTTCATTTGTTTCCAATTGATTCGTAAAATAATGCTCTGTGCTTTGTTTGAAAAAATCGAGTATTGCTAATAGTATTTGAATTTTATTTTCATAATGTCGATATATTGCCGATTCAGCGAATCCAATTTTCTTGGCAAGATTTTTTATCGTAAGAGATTGTATGCCGCTTTCTGCAATTAACTCTAGTGATACATTTATTATCTCTTGTTGCCGTTCTGTTATTTCTGTATTCATTTTAATAGAAATCAAGTGAGTGAATGTTCGCTCACAAAGATAATGTGTTCTTTTTGTAAATCCACTTTTTTTTGAACTTATTTATTGATAAATATTCATTGCTTTGATTATCAATACAATTACAGGATGACTCTTTTGATTTTGTCGACAATTAGCTTATTCGCTAATATGTCATTTAATAATGCTATCAAATATCAATTGAAGTTCAAAAGAATAATTCAGCACGGGTGTGTCGGCAAGATTGCACTCTTTGACAAAGCTTTGGTTGTAGAGTTGGTTCGTGTGGCTTTGGCAATGTGTGCAATGTGGGTGGGGTTTCTTTCTTCTTTTTTTGCGGGGGGAAGAAAAAACAAAATAAATTTCCATCAAATTTGCACTGTCCTGTCAAAAAGCTAAATCCTTTCTTTCGTTATTTATTATCGTTATCGTATCTGTCTGGTCGTCTGTCTTTTTACACTTGTTGCCAACGGATGGCGGTATGAAACGTTGGGGATTTCGGAGCTACTTCGCTATCAAGGTACAACAACCGTTGATGCGAGAACCGAGGCTTGAATAACCACTTCGCCCCCCAATGTTTTATGACCGCGTGTTAGCGTGCGT